>DASVWQ010000310.1:0-51177 GCA_036393135.1 Ktedonobacterales bacterium | reverse complement strand
AGTTCCGCCATCTCCTGATAGGTGACAGTACCGCGATGTCGCGCGGCGTTGATGAGTTCGGCGTAGATGAGGTGGTATTCTTTCGTCTCCGTGAGATCGCGTGCGCTCATTCCCAGCTCCTGAATGTGGTTTGCCATGCGGTCGGCGCCTACCAGGCTGATGCGCGCTGGCAGGCAGGCCGCTTAAACGTACCGCCAGCATCGCACAGACAGGCTCCAAAAAGCGAGCCGCTGGCGATGCGCCGAAGCGACGCAGGCGCCTCTCCACAGCACTTTGGCGTAACCCACACGGGGCGGGCTGATGGTCCTGTACACAGGGGCGCGGTTTGACGCTGCGCGGCTCGCGGGTCTACACTTGCTGGGCGCCAAGGAGCAAGCCGCCACCACGTGCATGGGGCCGCTGGGGAAGTGTTGACATAGGGAGTGTGCGCAATGGATCAGCATTCCGCCGACTCACACGAGGCTGTCGTGGGTCTGGTCGTCACAGGCGACAACCATCTCTCGCCCGCATTGCCGCGCCTCTCCCCCGTGCGGCGGCGCGAGCGGCGCGCCTGGCTCCAGCGGGGCTTCCAGGCGGCGGTGGACTATGCCATCGAGCATCACGCCGCGCTCTTCATCAACACCGGCGACCTCTTCGACTCGCCCGCGCCCTCCAATCAGGACCGCGCGTTCGTCGCCACGCAACTGAAGCGGCTCAGCGCGGCGGGCATCGTCTGTGTTGCCATCAGCGGCAACCACGACACCCCGCGCATGCGCAGCGAGCATGGCGGCGAGGCGCCCCAGCAGGTCTACGCCGCGCTCCACGAGCTACACTACATCGCCGCGAACGAGACACTGGAGCCGCAACTCCTGACGCTGAACGGCCTGCGCGTGGCCATCCTCGGCCTGAGCAACAATCCCGTCGCGGCGCCGGGGAGCGATCCGCTGGCGGCGGCCCACTGGAGCGACACGGCGAGCGCGGCGCTGACGGAGGCCGATGTCGCGCTGCTGATCCTGCATGCCGCCATCGAGGGGCTGGCGCGCCCCAACGAAGGCGAGCGCACCGTCGCGCGGGCCAGCCTCGACGCCCTCCCCGACGACTGCCGCCTGGTGGTGGCCGGGCATATCCACCGCTTCGCCCGCCAGCGCATGGGCGAGCGCGAGGTGGTGGTGGTCGGCGCGACTGAGCGTATGGAGTTTGGCGCGCAGGCCGGCGAGCCGGGCTTCGTCTGGGCCGAGCTAACACCCGACGGAGCGCGCGGCGTCGAACATATCCGTACACAGGCGCAGCCACGCGCCGACATCACGCTGAGCGCCGACCAGCTCTGGCCGGAAAACGCGCCCGCCACCGAAAGCGCCGATGGCGAGGATGGCGAGGATGGTGAGGCAAACGCGGCGCTGGCGACCATTCGCGCGGCGCTGGCGGACGCCTGCACGCCAGAGACGATGGCGCGGCTACGGCTGACGGGCGCGCTGAGCCGCGAGCGCTACCACCAGCTTGCCCTGCGCGACGTGATTACGCTGGGGCAGGAGATCGCGTTCTCGCTGGAGGTGGACACGACCGGACTGACCCTGGAGGAGCGCTTCTTTGCGCTGCCCACGCCCGATGCGCGTGTGGGCGCGCTCTCGCCCGCCGAGGCGCTAGCGCAGGTGGTGGAGGAGGCGCTGCGCGAGGCAGGGAATAGCGCGCCAGGGCTACCCGATCCAGCGGACATCCGCGCGGCGGGCGACCTGCTGCTGGCGCGGCTGCGGATGAGTGGCGAGGAGGGCGCATAGACGATGATTACCCTGAAACGGCTGACAACACCTGCGCTCAAGCGGCTGCGTGATGTCGATCTCTGGCTGCCACGTCGCGGCGCTACACTGATTCTGGGGCCAAACGAGTCGGGGAAATCCACGCTCTTCGAGGCAATCTACTTCGCGCTGTATGGCCGCCCGCTGGTGGGCGAGGAACCGGGCAAGGCGACACTCGCCTCGCTCATTCCGCACGACGGCGCGCAGGCGCGGGTCGCACTGACACTGCTGGCGGGCGAGACTGAGCTGGAGGTGACGCGCACGCTGACCCGCTCGCGCAATGGCGGCTCGCCAACCTCCGAGGCGACGCTGGTGGCGCGGCGATCCGGGTATCCTGACGAGCGCATCAACTCGGTCAGCGCGGTCAACGACCGCATCGTGGCGGAGTTGCGCGGCCTGGATGGTGAGACGATGCGCAACTCCTGCTTCATGGAGCAGAAGGGGCTGGAACGCCTGGAATCGCTGAGGCGCGACGAGCGTGAGGAGGCGATCTCCCGCCTGCTGGGCCTGGAGCGACTGGTGCGCATCGAGCGCTCGCTGACGCCCACTGCCGAGGAGCGACGCCACGTGGAGCGGCTGCAGGCGCGCGAGCAGATGGCGCGACGACGGCGACTGGCCGACGAGGCGTCGCGCCACGAGGATGGCGTGGAGCAGCGGTTGTATGCCGCCGAGCTGCGCGGCTGGGTCGAGCAGCGCGATGCGGCGAGCGCCGAGCTGGCGGAACTGGCCGCCACAGACGCCGGGCAGGCGGCGGAGCGCGCCGAGCAGGACGCCCTGCTGGAGCGCATGGAGACTGTGCGCGCCTGCGACCGCAGGCTGGCCGATGCGGCGCGCTGGAACTACCAGAGCCAGCAGGCCACGCGCGAGACAGGTTTGCTCACCACGCGCCTGGCCGAGCTGGACGCGATCGACGACGCGCAAGGCCCCGCCGCGCAGCGACGCCTCGCCGACATTCGCCGTCTGGAGGATAGTCTGCGCGAGGCCATCGCCGAGCGTGGTGTGGTGGACGATGCCGCCGTGCAGCTTCAGGTGGCGCGCGCGGCGCAGGAGCGCGAGTTCGCGGCGCGCATCGAGCTAGACAAGGCAGAGGCGCTGCGCGCGGAGGCCGCGAGCATGCAGGCTCGCGCCCATGCTCGCGAGACGCTGGCCGAGTGGATTCGCGCCCGTGAGCGAGCCGATGTGCGTCTGGGTCGCACCCAGCAACTCATCGCGCTGAACGGGGAGCGCGGCAAGTACCAGCGCGAGGTGGCCGAGAGCGCGGCGCAGGCAAAGTACTGGCTGGCGCTGGTGGCCGCCAGTGGCGGCCTGGCGCTGCTCTCCGCCATCATCGCGCTGGGGCTGCGGCTTGGCGTCCTGTGGATCATTGTGGTGGCGGCGGCGCTGGGCGCCGGCGCGTTCGGCGCTCGCTGGCGACGCGAAGTCGCGGCGGGGCGCACTCACGAGTGGCGGCTGGCGCAGGCCGATCAGGGCATCACCGCCGTGCGCGCCGAGGTCAATCTGGTCAGTCGGTTGGCGAATGATGACATCGGGCGCCTGGAGGCGGGATTACGCGCCGCCGGGCTGCCGATTCCCGCCAGTGTGGACGAGGGCGACGACCTGCTGCGCACCCTGCCGGCCAGCGCGCATGTGGCCGACATCGATGCGCGCGTCCGCGAGGCCGAAACACTGACCGCCCGCGCGCTCGCCACGATGGAGCAGACGCAGGCCGAGAGCGAGCGGGCGCGCATCGCGCTCCACACGCTCGGCGCCACCGACGACCCCGATCAGCTTCGCCAGCGGCGCGAGGCGGCTACGGCGGCGCTGACAGCGCTGGTGGATGAGGCGCGGGCGATGGGTCTACCCGCTGATCTGCATGGCCTCGCCTCGGCGCGCGGCGCGCTGGAAGTTACCTACACGCGCACCCTGGCCAACGCCGAGGACCGCGCGAGCACCCGCACACGCCTGCTGGATACCCAGGAAACCCTCGTGGACAGCCTGCGCGCATGGGCCGAGGAGCTGACAGAGATCGCGGGCGCGCTGGCTCCGTTCGGCCTCGCCGAGGGGTTCGCGCTGCCTGACCAGCCCGACGCCGCCGCACTGGAGGAGGCGCATGGCCAGCTTGCCACGCAGACACGCGACGCCCTCACGCAGTTTGATGACGCGGAGACGCGCGAGTGGCAGGCGCGGTACTACGCCGAGCGCGAGCGGCTGCGGGCGCGCAGTGACGAGCTGAGCGCAGCCTCGCAGGACCTGCGCGTCTGGATTCGCACGCGGATGCAGGAGCGCGGTCATAGCGTCAACGGCGACGAGTCGCTGGCCGATCTGGCGCAGGCGTGGCCGCTGCTGGCCGAGGTGGAATCCGCTGAGGTGGAGGACTTGCGCGCAGCGCGCGAAGACGCCCGCCTGCGCGCTTACCACTCAGAGCAGTCGGTGACGGAGAGCGAACACGCGACGCTCCTGGAGAGCGGCCCGCTCGACGAGGGCGAGTTGCGGACGCAGGTGGAGGAGGCCGAGCGCGACCTGCGCCAGCGCGATCTCGCCGCGCGGCTGGCGGCGGATGTGCGCGCGGTCATCATTCGTCGCGCGCTGCCAGAAACCGAGGCGTACATGCGCGCCATCCTGCCAGAACTGACGGCAGGGCGCTATCGCGACATCTCACTGCTGCGCGACGATGCCAGCGGTGGCGGCGACGCGGACCTCGCCATCCGCATGTGGGACGAGCAGGCGGGGCGCTATGTGCGCAAGAACCTGTATTCGGGCGGCACGCGCGACCAGGCTTCGCTGGCGCTGCGGCTGGCCTTCGCGCTGGCCACTCTGCCCAAGGAGTTGGGCGCCACGCCGGGCTTCATCTTCCTCGATGAGCCGCTCAGCGCGTTCGACTCGGAGCGCTCACTGGCGCTGGCGCGCGTGCTGACGACCGGGGCCATCGCGCAGGCTTTCGCGCAGGTCTTCCTCATCTCGCACAGCCAGGTGATCGAGCCGCGCGCCTTCGACTACACCCTGCGCATGGATGGCGGGCGCGTCGCGGAGAGTACGCTGCCCAGCGGCGCGCTGGCTGAGACGCTGTGGGAGGCGGAAGATAGCCTCGGCGCAGGCGAGCGATTGAGCGAGGCGTCGGCCTGAGGCGAGCGCGCGGCCCGAATGCGGCTCAGCTCAGATGTAGTACATCGCCTCGGCTTCGTGGTCGAGCGCTCGGTGTCGGGCGGCAAGCTGGTCAATGGTTGTGGCGGTCAGCAGATTGCGCGCGAAGGTGTCGATCTGCTCCCAGATGTCGCGCATCCCACAGCCCGGCGCGAGCTGGCAGGAGTTGGGCTGCGGCACGCACTCCAGCGAGGCGGGCGCGCCCTCCAGCGCGGCCAGCACGTCGTACATCGAGATCTGGGCAGGCGGTCTGGCAAGCATATGCCCGCCCTGTGGGCCGCGCTGGCTCTTGACCAGCCCCGCCCGCCGCAGCGTGATGAGCACCTGATCGAGGAAATGCTCCGGGATGGCCTGACGGCGCGCGATTTCGGCGCTCGGCGTCGGCCCCTTGCCGTAGCGGGTGGCCATGTCAATCATGGCGCGCAGCCCGTAGTCACCCTTCATGGTCAGTCGCATGACGTTCTGTCCTGGCGTGACCCACAACAACACCGTCACTTCGACCAGGTCGCGCTACTTCACAGCATAAGACCCGCGCCGCGCGGCGTCAACACAAAGATGACCAACATTGTCAAGTTTAGCGGCGGGAGCGGCTCATGGCAGGCCCAGCAGCTGCACCAGATGGGTCGTGGAGTAGTTTTCGATGCGCGGCGTGACGACCCGTAACGCTACGCCAACCGAGCGCATGGCCTCGCGCTTCTGCTTCAGGAAGGGGTCGTCGGCGGTGACGGCGATGTAGCGGGCGTGGTAGGGCGCGAGCAGGTCGGCGTAGTAGGCGGGGTCCACCCGCTCGCCAGTGATGAGAAAGACATCATCCACCACCCGCAGCGCCCGCAGCAGGTCCATCCGGTCGTCCTCGGTCTGGATGGGACGGTTGGGGCCTTTCCAGCGGCGCACGCGTTCGTCGCTCTCCACCCCAACGATCAGCGCATCGCCGAGACGCCGTGCGGCTTCCAGGAACCGCAGATGGCCGATGTGGAGCAGGTCGAAGACTCCAGTGACAACGACAGGGTTCTGCGCGGTGGCTTCTTCGACCACAATGGTTCCCTTCTCAGCACGAACAGGCGGGTAGGCGTACTCAATGCCTCATTATAGCGCGACGAAGCGCCCGGGAGTCGTCTCCCAGGCGCTTCGTCGGTGTGCGGCGCCGCGCGCTTAGTATTGTGGGTATTCGGGGGTGCGGCGCTCAAAGAGCGGATGCCCGCCAAAGAGGCGGTTGCTGCGCTGCCCGACGAGCAGGTAGAGCAGCGGGCCGAGCACCGGAATCGCCCAGACCGCGACCAGCCAGATGACCTTTTCAGGGAGTGTCAGATAGTCGCGCGCGATCATCACGGTCAGGATGATATGGCCAATCAGCGGGAGAAAGAGACACACCAGAATCAGCAGGATCGTCCAGAACAGATTGCGCCGACCGTTCGGCTGAGTGTTCACGCTCTCTACCCTCCACGGAAGCCGATGCTTCCGTTCTCTTGTGTGGATTGGCGTCGCCACGCCGCGATGCTTCACGGCGTCTCCCTGCGACCCCCATCCGCCCAGTATTACGCAAGAGGTTGCGCCGGGTTGCAGCGGCGCGCGTAGCTCGCTCAACGGAAGGAGAATGAGGCGAGCAACGGCTGATAGACGAGCGAGGTCATCGAGTCGGCGACGGATGTGGGGCTGGAGGTCTCGATGGTGTAGAGCGCGGTTCCATGCGTGTCCACGTAGAGCGTCACGATGCGGGTGGCGCCGTCCTGGCCGGTGACACTGCCCGTGCGCTGCTGCCACTGGTCGCCGCCGATGCTGATATCTGGCGCGCTATGCAACCCCTGCCGCTGGGCCATGCCATCGGCGATCAGGCCAGCCGCCTGGCCGCTGGGAGCGCTGGTGACGCTGATGGTGACAGTATTCGCGCCGCTGCTATCGGTCAGCAGAGCGCCCTGGGAGTTAGCGGTGACGGTCCAGAGGGAAGGCTCGGCGAAGGAGAAGCGGCGCTGGGGGTCGTGGTAGATGGTGGTGGTAGGGACGGGTTTGCCCGCCAGCAGCGCCCGCGCCGCCAGAACGCCGCCAGTGGCCAGCGCGGCGATCACCACCAGCGCGACGATCACCAGCGGCCAGCGAATGGGGCGTGGGGCAGGCGCAACGGGCGCGCGATAGCTGGCGCCACCCACGGTGAGCGGGCGCGAGGCCGGGCTGGGACCTGGGCTGGCGGCGACGGCGGTGGCGGGAGTAGCGGTCTGCTCGGCGGCGCCTGGCTCGGCATGCGGGGCGGGCGCCAGACGCTGGGGCGCGCGGACGGGCTGCGTCGGTGTCTCCAGTTCTCCGATGGAGGCGCCGCAGGTGAAGCAGACGGTCGCGCCCTCGTCATATGGCGCGCCACAGCGCAGACAGACGTGCTCCGCCATGCGAAACCACCTCCAGGGATTCCCGTGAGCCACGCGGTCCTCGATGGCGCGGCGCGGTTGGGGCGCTGGTCCATGCCTCACGCAGCCCCATGCTCATGATAACCCATCGCCGCACGGAGCGTGGCGCTGGCGCCCCTTGCTGCGCCCGCCTGGCGCTAATCGACGCCGTGGTCGTGCAGGTACGCGCGCCACGACATCGGCTGGAAGCCGAAGTTGTAGGATACCGAGTCGAGCGTGGCCGTATTCTCGAAGTCGAATAGCTCGATGGCGGCTGGCGTGATCGGCGGCTTCGACAGCGCCCTGTCCATCACCTTCGCGCCGAGCAGAGCGGCCGCGCGCGGGCTGGGCAGCTTGAAGCGCCGCTTACCCAGCGCCGCCATCAGCATGTCCAGCATCTCATTGTAGGTGTAGATTTCCGGGCCACCAACCTCGATGACCCGCCCGTCGTAGGTCGCTGGCTCCTGCGCCATCTTCAGCAGGCACGTCACGACATCCTCAACCCAGATCGGCTGGAAGCGCAGATTGCCTGTGCCGATGACTGGCGTGATGAGCGGCACCGAGCGAATGAGATCAGCCAGCCCCTTGAAGAATGCGGAGCCCCGACCGAACTGGACCGATGGCCCCAGGATGCTCCAGGCAAGTCCGCTGGCCTTGAGCGCCTCGTCAGCCTCGTAGCGCGTCTCCATGTAGGAGCCAGGCGCGCCGGGGTGCGTGCCAAGCCCGCCCAGCTCGATCACGCGCGCGACGCCCGCCTTGTGCGCGGCGGCGAGCAGATTGCGCGTCCCCATCACGTTCGTGGCGTAGTAGTTGACGTCCGGCCCCTGTTTGCGGTTGGCGGTGATGAACGCGCAGTGAATGATCGTCTCGACGCCCGCGACCGCCGCGCCCAGCGACGCTGGCTCGGTAGTATCGCCGACGACTATTTCGACGCCTGCTGTGGGGAGCCACGCCGCCTGGCTGGACGAGCGCACAAGCGCGCGAGGCTGCGCGCCCTGCTCGGCGAGGCGCGCGATAATGCGGCTGCCTGCGAAACCCGCGGCGCCGGTAACGAGTATCATGCTGACTGAATCCTCTCCATCTTCCAGGCCGGGCGGCGCGTGGGCGCCTGGGCGTCGAGCGCGTCTGGCGTGGAAGTCTGCCTGCGAAGATTATCGCTGGCGTCGCGCTGGCCGCGCAAGGTTGAGGGCGCGATGGACAGGAGAGGTGAGCGGAGGACGACGCGCGTAACGTCTGCCAGACGACCGCCCCGCGTGGAGGGGCCGCCTGGCAAAGAGGTCGCGAGGGGTGAATTAGTGCTGGTGAGTCGCCGCGACCAGCTTGACCTCGTGGTTGTAGACGCCACGGCGGATCAGGCTGTAGATGAACGCGCCGAGGCTGGTGATGCCGGCGCCAAGCATTGGCAACGCGATGATACCGATGACAATGGTGGTGGTGTCTTGCAGACCGGCATTCGCATAGAAGGTCAACGCGATGGCTCCGACGATGAGGGCGAGACCAACCGGAAGGCCCCAAGCCTGCACTTGCGCTTTGGGATACTCTTGCGCCACGTCGCACGCTCCTGTTTGTCTGGCACAGGATGTACGAGTGGCCGTTCGGCGCTGGGGCCGGGCGACGCCTCTGCTCCTGCGCAGATACGCCATACTACCTACGAGCCAGTATAGCATAGCTGTCGTCACACCGCGATAGGTAATTACACGCTCTTGCGGATGAGCTTGCGCGATGCGGGCCAAAGCTGAATCATTCAGGGCTTGCAGGCGCAAAGCGGTCGGGGTGGATGAGGCGCGCGAGCAGTTCCAGGCTATCGATCAGGCGCGGGCCGGGGCGGCTAAAGTAGGCGGCGCCATCCACGAAGTGGACACGACCGGCGCGAGCGCAAGGCAACTCCGCGAAGCCAGGATAGGCGCGCAGTAGCGGCTCATCCTGGCGAGCGCGCTGCTCGGTGAAGCCGCAGGCCGCGATCACCATTACCTCTGGCTGCCAGGCGGCCACCCGCTCCCACTCCACCTGCTCGGAGCGCGCCCCCACGCGGCCCAGGCCATCCTCGCCGCCCGCCAGCGCGATCAGTTCCGGGTTCCAGTGGCCGCCGCAGAAGAGCGGATCGATCCACTCGATGAAGGCGACTCGTGGGCGCGTCATAGTTCCAGCGACCCGCTGGCGCACGGCCTCGACGCGAGCGCGCAGACTGGCGAGCAGCGCCGCCGCTTCCGTCGCCCGTCCGGTGGCGGCGCCGACGGTGGCGATGTCGGCCAGCGCGTCGTCCAGCCGCTCTGGCTCCAGATTGATGATCTGGGGGCGCTGAGGCAGCGCGCGGACAGCCTCCACCACCTCGTCGTAGGCGACGGCGCAGACCTCGCAGAGCCGCTGGGTGACGATCAGTGTGGGAGCGATCTCCGCCAGCAGCGCCCGGTCGATGCTGTAGAGGCTGTGGGCGTCGGCGACGAGTTGTTCGCGCACAGCGGCGTCGATCTCGCCGCTGCTCAGGTTCGGCGGCAACAGACTGCGCGTGATGTGCGGCTTGCCCAGCGCGCCCGCCGGATAGTCACACTCGTGGGTGACGGCGCGCGTCTCGGCCTCCAGCCCCAACGCGAAGAGAATCTCCGTCGCGCTGGGCAGCAGCGAAACAATGCGTTGCTCGCGCATGCCGCGCTCCTTCTATGCTGCTTATGCTGCGCTGATAGGCGCTACGCCAGCATGATGGGCCGCGCCCAGCGCATCACCGCGCGGGCCTTCGTCAGCAGGTCGCTGGCGACCTCGCCGCCGACCTCATCATCGGCTAGCTCGGCGTCCACTTTCTCCAGGAAGACGCTGGGGTGATACGGCGTGAGCGCGTCGAGGTCGGCGAGAATCTCCTCTGGCGCGCCCGCCAGCACGCCCAGCGCGCGGAGGTCGTGGTTGTACGGCGCGCGGGCCTCATGGCTGGCGGCGTAGACCGCCTGAAGCGTCTTCTCCGCCGCCTGGTTGCAGAGGTCGGCGCAATTGTAGAACATCCCCGCCGCGTTCGACAGATTCGCGCTGGCGAGGTCTTGCGCGGCCTCGGCGTAGTAGCTCAGTCCTTCATCCAGACTCATAGGGTAGCTGCTCCCTGGCGCGCGTCGGCGCGCGCCGCGACGGGCGGCGCCGGAACACGGGGCGGCGCGCTGGCCAGCCCCACATCCCAGCGCTCGCAGGTTAGGCCAGATCGGCGGCCAACACGTCGCGTAGCTCGGCGATGTTCACGTAGCGCTGGTCCATCGTGTCGCGGTCGCGGATGGTCACGAGATTGTTTTCCAGGGTGTCGAAGTCTACCGTGACGCAGTAGGGTGTGCCGATCTCGTCCTGGCGACGGTAGCGTTTGCCGATGCTGCCGCCGGTGTCGTCGTACTGGGTCAGGCCGAGCGGGCGCAGGCTGTCGTGGACCTTGTGGGCGAGCGCGACCAGCTCTTCCTTCTTCGAGAGCGGCATCACGGCGACCTTGATGGGCGCCAGGCGCTTGCTCAGACCCAGGACGACGCGCTTCTCGCCCTTGACCTCCTCCTCGTGGTAGGCGTCGCAGAGGAAGGCCAGCGCCGAGCGGTCCGCGCCCACCGAAGTCTCGATGACGAACGGCAGGTAGCGGCGCTTTTCGATGTCGTCGTAGTAGGACATGTCTTTGCCGCTATACTCGGTGTGGCGGCGCAGGTCCCAGTCAGTGCGGTCGTGGATGCCCTCGATCTCCTTGCTGCCGAAGGGGAACTCGTAATAGACATCGACCGCCGCGCGGGCGTAGTGCGCCAACTCATCGGCCCCGTGCTCGTGCCAGCTCAGATGCTCCGGTGTCATGCCGAGGTCGAGATACCACTGGCGGCGCTGCTCTTTCCAGTAGTTGTACCAGCGCTCTTCCTCCTCCGGCGGGATGAAGTATTGCATCTCCATCTGCTCGAATTCGCGCATACGGTAGGTGAAGTTGCCCGGGCTGATCTCGTTGCGGAACGCCTTGCCGATTTGCGCGATGCCGAAGGGCAGCCGCTTGCGCATGCTGCTCTGGACATTGAGGAAGTTGACGTAGATGCCCTGGGCGGTCTCTGGCCGCAGGTAGACCAGCCCGGCGTCTTCTTCCACCGGCCCCATGAATGTCTTGAACATCAGGTTGAAGCGGCGCGGCTCGGTCAGCGTGCCACGCTGGCCGCAGTTCGGGCAGACATCGAGGTTGCCCTGGTCCTCGATGACGTGATCGGCGCGGAAGCGGGCCTTGCAGTTGGTGCAGTCCACCAGCGGATCGGTGAAGACCTCCTCGTGGCCAGACGCCTGCCAGACGCGCCGCGCCATGATGATGCTGGCGTCGAGGCCGACGACATCATCGCGCATACGGGTCATGGCGTCCCACCAGGCGCGCTTGACGTTGTTCTTGAACTCAACGCCGAGAGGGCCGTAATCGAAGACGGCGTTGACTCCGCCGTAGATTTCGCTGCTGGGGAAGATGTAGCCGCGTCGCTTGCACAGCGATACGATGTCCTGCATCCGATCATTCTCGGCGCTCTTGCGTGTCTCCATGTCTGCTACTCCCCCTGGCGCCGCCACCGCCCGCATGAATAACGGAGGCCGGGGAGCGAACTCCCTTGCCTCCGTATCGCGGGCGCAAATTGGTGAGGCGGCGCGACTTCGACCTTCGGCCCCGCACTGGGCTAAGGCATTCTATCGCCCGCCGGGTGGGGTGTCAAACGGAGGCGGGCGGCTTCACGCTGCCACGCGCGCCGCTCGCCTGTGAGCCGCCTGTGAGCCGCGCTATTGCATAGTGGTCTGGCGCGGGGTGACGTAAACGGCGGTGCCATAGCAGAGCACTTCGGTGACGCCCTGGCTGATCTCGGTCGCGTCGTAGCGGACGGCGATGATGCCGTTCGCGCCGATGGCGGCGGCGTGCTGGATCATGATCTCGTAGGCCTCGCCACGGGCGCGCTCACACATCTCAGTGTAGAGGGAGATGTTGCCGCCGACGATCTGCTGGAGTCCGGCGCCGATGGAGCCGACCAGCCCGCGCGACCGCACGACGATGCCGCGCACGAGGCCGAAGTTGCGGGTGATGGTGTAGTTCGGCAGTTCCAGGCCGCCCGTGACAAGCCCATGATCGAAAGCGGCGCCGCGCTGCTGGGTGGGCGCGGTTTGAGGATTTGGCTGACCCATGCTGGTTGTCCTCCACGGCGAGCCGCGCCACAACGATACCCCTGGTCGCGCATCCCGCGCGGGGTGTGGCGCCATCGCCTGCCAGAGATACGGCGGGGCGCCGCGCGGGGTTGCGCACGGACATGGCGCTCGGCAAAACGACGCATGGCCGCGACACCCATCGTGGCCATGCTGTTCTTGTGGCGGAGGAGGTGGGATTCGAACCCACGGCGCCGTTGCCGACGCACGCGCTTTCCAGGCGCGCCCACTAGGCCTCTATGGGACTCCTCCAGATGTGGGCAAAGATGGCGGCAGGCCAGCGCGCCAGCCTGCCGTGGCGGAAGGGGCGGGATTCGAACCCGCGGCGCCCTTTCAGGCGCACCGCTTTTCGAGAGCGGCGCCTTAAACCACTCGGCCACCCTTCCGCCGGGCATGATAGCATACGCGCAGGCGACCCGCAAGCCATCTGGGACAGCGCTACGCGCCGAGCGCCTCCGCTGTTACGGCGGTCTTGCTGTGTCGTCGTACATCCATGTGGCCCAGGTCGACGCGCGTAGGAGCAGTTGGGAGGGCGGCGTGCAGGCGGATACGGTCGTCGCGACCACGGCAGAGGAAGCGCCCAATCGGGTGTGGTGGAGGTGGGACGCCCGGCCTGTCTGGCAGAGCGCTGTCGCCGCCTGGGTGGGCCAGCGCCTGCTGGTCGGCGCGCTTGTCGCCGCCTGGCAGACGCTGCTGCTGACCTTCGCGCCTGAGCAATTCCTGCACATCTGGAACGTGTATCAAGGCGGTCAATATACCTCCATCACGCTCTTTGGGCATCGCATCGCGCCACAGCTCGCCTACTTCTATCGCGTGTGGACCCTCTTCGACGGCATCTGGTTCACCTCTATCGCGCGCTACGGCTACCGCATCGTGCCGCAAGCCGCCTATTCTCCGCTCTATCCCCTGCTGATACGGCTGACGACGCCACTCGCTGGCGGACACATCACGCTGGCCGGGCTGCTGGTGGCCAATGCCTGCTCGCTGGGAGCGTTTGTCATCCTTGGGCGGCTGGTCGAGCGCCAGTTCGGAGCGCCTGTCGCACGGCGAACGCTCTTCTACTATGCGATCTTCCCGACGGGGCTGTTCTTCGCCTCCGAATTCACCGAAGGGCTATTCCTGCTGTTGAGCGTGGCGGCATTCCTCTTGATGCGCCAGCGGCGATGGACGCTGAGCGGCGCGCTGATCGCACTGGCGGCGCTCACGCGGTCTCAGGGCATGCTCTTGCTGGCGCCACTTACCATTGAAGCAGGCGTCTGGCTGTGGCGCGAGTGGCGCGAGTGGGCGCACACGCAACGGCTGCGCGCGGCGCTCGCGCTGAGCGGCGCCTTCGCGCTCCCACTGGCGGCGTACTTCGGTTTCGATCTCTACCTCGCCTGGCAGTATGCGATGCCGAATGTTGCGGTTCGCGCGCTGACCTACACCACCTGGCGTCGCTACCTGGATTGGCCCTGGGTCGGCGTCACGAACAACTTTGTCACGCTGGTGACTGGCGGACCCTCGGCCCCACGGCTGGAGGTGTTGACCGATTTCGTCTTTCTTGCCTTCTGGCTGGGCGCGTGCATCGTTATGCTGCTACCCGTGCGGCTCAAGCTGCCCAGGCTGCCCGCGTCGTGGATTGGCTACAGCTGGCTATCGCTCGCGCCATCGCTGCTCTTGCCCGCGCACATTCCTGGCGGTGGGCTGATGTCGATATCGCGCTATGCGCTGGTTGTCTTCCCCTGCCTCGTCCTCATGGCGCTGCTCGGCAATCGCTATCCCCGCGCCCATCGCCTGATGGTGGCGCTCTGCATCGCGTGGATGATCATCCTGACGCGCCTTGTCGCCTCCGAGTTGTTCGTCGCATGAGCCGCCCACGCCGTCGCGTCTACCGCTCATCGGTTGACACTCGCCCGCGCATGGCGCCATACTGCAAGGGTGAGACGCCTGAGCGCGCCTCCATTCACGCATCGCCGGAGTAGCAGAGACATGTCGCAGCATCGTCCCCTGACGCCAACCCTCCCCCTCACCGTGGGCATGCTGTGTTCCGCTGGCTGCGTCTGTATGCGCGTCCATCGCTAACCGCGCTGGCGCGGAGTTCTCGCTCCGTCAGCCGCGCCCCGATGGACGCTTCCCCCAGACCGCGCATCTCATCCTAACCGCAGGCTGTCCCCGCGTAGGGATCGCCAGCCGCCGCGCCAGAGCGGCCCGGCGCGAGAAAGTGAGCAAGCCAGCCATGCAACTCTATAATACCGAAGCCCGCCGCAAAGAAGACTTCCAGCCGATGGGCGATGTCGTCAAGATGTACGTCTGCGGCCTGACGCCCAAGAACGAGCCGCACCTCGGCCACGCCCGCAGCTTCACCATCAACGATGTCGCGCGGCGCTATCTGGAATATCGCGGCTACAAGGTGCGCTACATCCAGAACTTCACCGATGTGGATGACAAGATCATCCAGGCGGGCATTCGCGAGGGTATTCCGGCGTCGGAGGCCGCGCGCCGCTACATCGACGCCTACTTCGACGTGATGGGACGCCTGGGCATCCGCCCCGCCGATGAGTTCACGCTGGTCACGGAGTATATTCCGCAGATCATCGAGATGGTAGCGGGGCTGATCGAGAAGGGCCACGCCTACGCGGTGGACGGCGATGTCTTCTTCTCGGTGCCAAGCTTTCCCGCCTATGGCCGCCTCTCCGGGCGCGACGAGAAGGCCATGAAGGTCGGAGCGCGCATCGAAGAGGACCCGCGCAAGCGTGACCCGCGCGACTTCGCGCTCTGGAAGTCGGCCAAGCCCGGCGAGCCGTGGTGGGAGAGTCCGTGGGGCAAGGGGCGCCCCGGCTGGCACATCGAGTGCTCGACGATGGCGCTGTACGCGTTGGGCGAGCGGATCGACATCCACGGCGGCGGCGCCGACCTCATCTTCCCGCACCACGAGAACGAAATCGCGCAGAGCGAGAGTTTCACCGGCGTCACGCCGTTCGTGCGCTACTGGTTCCACACCGGCATGCTGAGCCTGCCGGAGGATGACAGCGCGCAGCCCGCGCCCCAGGCCGAGTTGGACGCCGAGGCCGAGGCCGAGACGGAGGCGCGCGAGGAGGGCCTGGGCGAGGATGAGCTAGCGCGCAAGATGGCGCACTCCGGCTCATTCGTCACCATCGCTTCGGTGCTGGCGTCGGGCGAGATTCCGCCGATGGCCCTGCGGACGTACCTGCTGGGGCAGCAGTACCGCGCCACGCTGGTCTACTCCGAGGAGCAGTTGCGCGGGACGGTGACGCGCTGGCGGCGCTGGGTGGAGACGGCGGCCAACCTGCGCCGCCTGATCGCCTGGGCCGAGGGCGCGGCAGTTGAGACGAAGGGCGCCGACGCCGATGGCGACACGCTGCGCGCCAGCCTGGACGCCGCCCGCGCGGACTTCATCGCCGCGATGGACGACGACCTGAACACCTCGAAGGCGCTCAGCGTCATCGATGAGCTGGCCCACCGCGTCAACGACTACGCCAACGCCCTGCGCTCGCACGCGCTGGCGCCCGATACCGCCGATACCCTGCGCGCGGCGCTCGCCATGCTGGAGGAGCTGACCGGGACGCTGGGCATCGCGCTGGACGAACCGTCCGCCAGCGACGGCCTCACAGCCGAGGAGCGGGCGGAGATCGAGGCGCTGGTGCGGGCGCGCGACGAGGCGCGAGCGAAGCGCGACTGGGCGGAGTCTGACCGCATCCGCAAGGCGCTGGATGAGCGGTATCATGTGACGGTGAAAGACACGCCGCAGGGCGCCGTCTGGTCGGTGAAAGAGTAGTTCCTCTCACCCCTCTCCCTCTGGGAGAGGGGCAGGGGTGAGGGCAGGTAGCATACACATGGCGGAATATGTCTGGGGGCGCTACCCCGTGCTGGAGGCGCTACGCTCGCGGCGGCGGGTGCATCGCATCCTGATCGCGCAGGGGCCGCGCGACGCCGGCCTGAGCCAGCTCCTCGACCAGGCGCGACGGGTCGGCGTGCCAGTCGAGCCAACGTCGCGCCGCCAGCTTGACGACATCTCCAAGAACTCGAACCATCAAGGGGTGGTGGCGCTGGTCGCGCCGCGCCACTACGCCGAGGTGGACGACATCCTGCGCCGTGCGGAGGAGCTGGGCGAGGAGCCACTGGTGCTCGTCCTCGACGCGATTCAGGATGTCCACAACCTCGGCTCGCTGATCCGCACGGCGGAGGTGGTCGGCGCGCACGGCGTCATCATCCCGGAGCATCGCGCGGCGGGCCTGACCCCGGCGGTGGACAAGACCTCGGCGGGCGCGGTGGAGTTTATGCCGGTGGCTCAGGTGACGAACATGGCCCGCACGCTGGACGACCTGAAGAAGCGCGGCCTGTGGTGTATCGGGTTGGACGGCTCCGCCAAGACGCGCTTTGATCAGGCGAACCTGAAAGGGCCCATCGCGCTGGTGGTGGGCAACGAGGGCAAGGGCATCGGTCGGCTGGTGAAGGAGCACTGCGACTTGCTGGTAAGCCTGCCGATGCGCGGGCATGTCGGCTCGCTCAACGCCGCCATCGCTGGCTCAGTCGCGCTCTACGAGATCTGGCGCCAGCGAGAATGGAAGGCCCCCGATGGCCTGCCTGTGGAGGCGCCAGAGTAGCCCACCGCTTGCGTCCACGCCCAGGCTGGCGGTACGCTGTCTCGTAGGGGCGCCGGGGCGGCGTCGCGGGGCGAGCAGAGGGGCGGAAGGCGACATGGCAGGCGCGCGAGTGATTCTGGTGGATGGCTACAATGTCATCCGCAACACGCCCGCGCTGGCCCGCGCCGAGCAGACAGGTGGGCTGCTCTCCGGACGCGAGGCGCTGCTGGCGCGGCTGATTGCGACCTACCGGCATACGCGCCATCAGGTGGTGGTCGTCTTCGATGGCGCGCGGACGCACGAGAGCAGGGAGACGCTGCACGGCTTCGCGGGCGGGCTGATAATTTACTCGCGGGCGGGCGAGAGCGCCGACGAAGTGATCGTCCGTCTGGCGGCGGAGGCGCGCGGCAGGGGCGAGGCTGTCTCCGTCGTCAGCGATGATCGCGAGATACGCGACGGCGCGGGCGGGCATGGCGCGGACACCGCGCGGGTGGGCGACCTCCAGCGGCGGATGAGCGAGCCGCCACGCCACCTGCGCAAGCGGTTCGCCGGGCGGATTGCCGCCCGCCAGTCATCTCCGGCAGGCAAGGATGACGGCGACGAGGACGACGCCCGACCTCGCCGTGACAAGGGCAATCCTCGCCGCGCGCCTCGCAAGCGCGGGCGCAGGCAAGGGCAGTCGCCGATTTGAGGTAGCGCAGAAAGCGAGGCAAAGCGATGGCGAGACTTTCAGATGAGGAGATCAGGGCAGCGCTGGCGGGCCTGCCGGGTTGGTCGCGCGACGGCGAGACGTTGACCAAGACCTACGCCTTCGCCACATTCCCGCTGGGCATCGGCTTCGTAGACCGCGTGGCGCTGGTGGCCGAGGAGTTAGGCCACCACCCCGACATCACAATCAACTACAACCGCGTGACGTTGGCGCTTTCCACCCATAGCGAGGGTGGCCTGACGGCGAAGGATGTGGCGCTCGCCCATCGCATCGAGGCGCTGGCGTAGTCGCGGCGGGCTGAGGCGCCGCGACTACTGCACGCCGAGGTCCCAGGCCTGCTCCAGGTCTTCGCGCGAGTACGCCTTGAACGCCAGCATCGTCTGCGTCCGGCGGATGCCAGGGACGGCGATCATCTTCTCGGTGACGACGGTGGCGAGGTCTTCGTAGGCGGCTAGATTCAGCACCGCCACGAGGTCCCACTCGCCCGTCACCGAATAGACCTCCGCCACACCGGGGATGCCCAGCAGCGCCTGCGCGGTCTCGTTCACGCCACCGCGCTCCACGTTCATCAGCACCAGCGCCGTAATCATGGCTCACCCTCCTGCTATGCGAACAGGGGCGACTAACGCCGCGGCCAAGACCCTGTGGGAACTCCGAATCCCCAGGGACGCTTCGCTCCGCTCGCCCTGCGCGCCACGAAGCCTGTCTTCGCAGGCTGGGTCCTCGGCGACATGCCGAGTTGTGGCGCCCAGTCCCTTCTACCCCATATTCCGGCACGCGCGACCGCGAACCCAGGCCGCGGAGGCGGCCTTTATGGCGCGCACGCCCCTAGCCGCCCCCTCGCTCCCGTCACGCGCTGGCCAGCGCCTTCGCCTTGTCGCGCAGCTCGCGCCGCAGCACCTTGCCGGTGTTGTTCTTCGGCAGTTCCGGCACGAACTCGATCCGGCGCGGACACTTGAAGACGGCGATTTCGCTGCGGCAGTAGTCGATCAGGTCTTGCGCCGTCGCGGTCGCGCCGGGTTTCAGGACGACGAAGGCCAGCACCGACTCACCCTGGTACGGGTCGGGATACTGCACCACCGCCGCGTCGGCCACCGCCGGATTCCGATAGAGCGTCTCCTCCACCTCGCGCGGGTAGACGTTGTAGCCCGACACGACGATCATGTCCTTCTTGCGATCCACGATGGTGAAGTAACCGTCGTCGTCCTCCGTGGCGAGGTCGCCAGTGTAGAGCCAGCCGTCGCGCAAGGTATCGGCGGTGGCCTGTGGCTGGTTCCAGTAGCCCTGCATGATGTTCGCCCCGCGCGCGATCAGTTCGCCCATCTCACCGTGTGGCAGCTCGTTCCCGTTCTCGTCGACGATCTTGATTTCCACGCCGGGAATGGCCGGGCCGACCGTGCCAGGCTTGATGTACTGCCCGGCGGCGTTGGCCGTTAGCACGGGCGAAGACTCCGAGAGACCGTAGCCCTCCGAGATGGGCGCGCCCGTCAAATCCTGGAAGAGCGAGATGACCGCGACCGGCAGCGCGGCGGCGCCCGACGCGATGAAGCGCACGCTGCTGAGGTCGTAGTCGCGGATGGTGGGAACCTGTGACCAGGCGATGAACATGGGCGGCGCGCCGTAGATCACCGTCACCTTGTGCTTCTGGATGCCCTCCAGCGTCGAGACTGGCTCGAAGCGCTCCACCAGCAACATCGTCGCGCCATAGAGCACGGTATTGTTCATGCCGACGTTCATGCCGTAGATGTGGAACATCGGCAGAGCCAGCCACACGATGTCGGTGGGTTCCAGGCTGATTGCCGGGATGTGGCTATTCTGCTCGCAGTTCGCCAGCAGATTGCCGTGGCTCAGCATGGCCCCCTTGGGGCGGCCGGTCGTGCCAGAGGTATAGGACAGCACCGCCAGATCGCCCTCGTCCACCGCGACGCCTGGCTCGGCTGTGGAAGCCCCGCCGACCGTTTTGGCCCAGGAGAGCGCGCCCGGAACATCCATCGGCGCGGCGGCGATGACGTTGGCCAGCTCCGGCGCCTCGGCCTTGGCCGCCAGCGCGGTCGGCGTGAACGGCCCGAAAGTCAGCAGTGCCTTCGCGCCGCTATCCTGCATGATGTAGGCGACTTCGCCCGTCTTGTAGAGAACATTCATCGGCACGACGACCGCCCCGGCCTTCAGGATGCCATAGTAGGCTTCTGGATAGAGGGGGATGTTGTGAATGAGGAGGCCGACTCGATCACCCTTGCCCACACCTAGGCCGATGAGCGCGTTCGCGACCTGGTTGGCGCGGGCGTTCAGCTCGGCGTAGCTGGTCGGCTGGTCGCGGAAGATGATCGCCGTCTTGTCGGGGGATGTCTCTGCGGAATGCGTGAGCAAGGCGCCTACATTCATGGCTTGCCTCCAGACCTTCGGGGGACTCTCCAGGAGACGCGCGCGGATGGGCCATACGCTCTCCGCGCCTGTGACGCGCGAGGGCCGCGCGTTTACATCAGAACGCCCGCCGGACCGCCGGCGACATAGATGACCTGCCCGCTGACATAGCTGGCGTCGTCCGAGACGAGGAACGCGATCACGCTGGCGACCTCGCTGGGCTGCCCCACGCGCCGCAGCGGGATCATGCCCGCCATGCCCGCCTGGAACTGCTCCGGTGTCAAGCCGAGACGCTGGGCGGTGGCCCGCGTCATGTCGGTATCGATAAAGCCTGGCGCGACGGCGTTTGCGGTAATGCCAAACGGGCCAAGCTCGATGGCCAGCGTGCGGGTCAGCCCCTGCATGCCCGCCTTCGCCGCGCTGTAATTGACCTGCCCGCGATTACCCAGCGCCGAGGTCGAGGAGAGATTGACGATCCGCCCGTACTTGCGCTCCACCATATGCTTCTGGGCGGCGCGCGAGCAGAGGAAGGCGCCCTTCAGGTGGACGGCGAGGACACTGTCCCAGTCGTCATCCGACATCTTGAAGATGAGATTGTCGCGCAGGATGCCCGCGTTGTTGACGAGGATGTCGAGCTGGCCGAACGTGGAGATGGCCGTGGCGACCGCCTGCTCCGCGTCCTCCTTGCGCGAGACATCGCAGCGGACGGCGACGGCCTCCGAGCCGAGGCCCGCGATCTCCTGCGCCACGCGCTCGCAGCCCTCCACGTCGAGGTCGGCCAGCGTTACCCGCGCGCCATCCTCGGCGAGACGGCGCGCTGTGGCGGCGCCGATGCCGCGTCCCGCGCCCGTCACGAGCGCGACTCGTCCGGTCAGTCTACCCATGCCCTGGCCTCCAATTGCTCAGTTACGGTCGCGATCAGCGGTGATCTGACCATCAATGACAGGGGAACGCGGCGCCCGCGCCCGCGAGGGACGCACAGTCAGCATAAAATCACGGGTCGCGCCCTGTCAAGCGGAGTCGCGCCGACATCGGGAGCTTGCCAGCGGATACACCTGCCAACGACGCTCGTTGTAGCAGGTAGATTGGCGGATGATGGCGATGTGACGCGGCGGATGGTGTTGGCGCTGAAGCAAAGAGGCACGGAGTGGAGCGGCGAGCACGACGAACCCCGCGCCTGAAAGGCGCAACGGCGGGCGCCCCACATCCTGCGCGCGGGTCCGCTGGCCGACTGATGCGTCGCTTCATCACGGGGGCTGGCCTGCTGACGCTCGGCGCGCTCCTGCTGGTCGAGCTGCTCGCCGCGGTCAGCGTGTTGCAGGACGGCCTCTACGGGGTGCGCGGGATCATCCCAGCCCAGGCGGCGCCGCAGATTGTGTCCGCGACCTCTCCAGCGTCACAGCCCGCAGGCCAACTCGACCTGACGCGCTACGTCAACCCGTTCGTGGGGACTGCCGCTGGTGGCGAGAACTGGGGCCTCAACGCCGCCGCTGGCAATACCTTCCCTGGCGCGGCTGTCCCGTTTGGCATGACGCAATTCAGCCCGGACACGACGGGCGGCTCGGCGCGCTCAGGCGGCTATGGTTACACAGACCAGCGGATTCGCGGATTCAGCCTGACGCATCTGAACGGCGCGGGTTGCACGATTTTCGGCGACATTCCGTTCATGCCCACGAGTGGCTCGGTCGCCGACGCTTTCTCCAGCGCGCCGTTCACCCACCGCGATGAGTCGGCCTCGCCGGGCGCCTATAGCGTGCGCCTGGGGAATGGCGTGAGTGTCGCGTTGACAGCCACGACGCGCACCGGATTCGCTCAGGCGCGGTTTCCGGCGGGCGCGACGGAAACGGTGGCGCTGGAAACGGGGACGGATTTGCATGGGGCGCAGTTGGCGCACACACGGATTGTCAGCCCCAGCGAGGTCGTAGGCTACGTCACGAGCGGACCGTTCTGCTCCTTCCTGCACACGACCTATACCGTCTATTTCGATGCGCAGTTCAGCAGACCGGCGACCACCTATGGAGCCTGGCAAGGCGGCGCGGCGCCGGGCGCGCGTGTGGCGGATGGCGCCGGGAGCGGCGTCTATCTGCGGTTCGCGCCATCGGCGGATCAGACGCTGCTGCTGAAGGTTGGCATCTCGTATGTCAGCGAGGCAAACGCGCGGGCCAACCTCCACGCCGAGAATCCTGGCTGGAACTTCGCGAGCGTGCGCGCGGCGGCCAACTCCGCCTGGAACTCCCTCCTCAATCGGGTCCAGGCGACCGGCGGGTCAGCGCAAAGTGAGCGTGTGTTGTATACCGCGCTCTACCATGCGCTACTCGCGCCCACTGTGTTCAGCGATGTGAATGGCCAGTACCCAGGCTTCGATGGCAAGCTCCACACGGCGAATGGCTACACCCAGTACGCCGACTTCTCCGGCTGGGACATCTACCGTAGCGAGGTCCCGCTGCTGGCGCTGCTGGCGCCGCAGAGAGCGAGCAACATGATGCAATCGCTGGTGAACGATGGCGAGCAAGCGGGAGCGTTGCCGCGCTGGCCGCTGGCGAACAGCGAAACAGGCATCATGATCGGCGACTCGCCAGCGGTGATCCTGGCGGAGGGAGTGGCCTTCGGCGCGGGCAGGTTCGATACGGCGGCGGCGCTGCGACTGGCGCTGGCCGGGGCGACGAGCCCCGGTATTGGCGCGGGCGGCTCGACGGAGCGGCCAGGGTTGTCGGCCTACCTGCGGCTGGGATATGTCCCACCTGACAGCGGCGCATGGGTTCCCGTCTCGACCTCGCTGGAGTATTACAGCGACGACTACGCCATCGCCTGCCTGGCGAGTGACCTCGGTCAGCCCGCGGCCGCCCGCCAGTTCGCGGCGCGGGCGGCGGACTGGCGCAAGAGCTTCGATCCCGCAACGGGCTATCCACAGCCGCGCGATGGCGAAGGCGCCTTTGAGCGGTTCGATCCGACCGACTCCGACATCTATATCGAAGGCGATGCGGCGCAGTATACCTGGATGACGCCGTTTGATGGCGCGGGGCTGGTGGGGCTGCTGGGTGGGCCAGCGGCCGCCCGCCGACGCCTGGATACCTTCTTCACACAGCTCAACGCAGGTCCAGCGTCGCCGTATGCGAACATGGGCAACGAGCCATCGTTTGGCGCTCCCTGGATGTATGACTTCATGGGCGCGCCTGCCCGGACTCAGGCGACTGTTCGGCGGATCGAGTCGCAGCTTTTCCACAATACACCCAGCGGCCTGCCGGGAAACGATGACCTGGGAGCGATGTCCTCGTGGTATGTGTGGGCGGCGCTGGGCCTGTATCCGCTGCTGCCCGGACGCGCCGGATTCGTGCTGGGCAGCCCGCTCTTCCCGCACGTGACGCTGACCATCGGCTCGCATGTCGTCCATCTCGAAGCGCCTGGGGCGGCGCTGGATGCGCCATACATCCAGTCCATGGCGATTGACGACGCGCCGACGAGTCAGCTCTGGCTCCCGCTGGAGACGCTCGAACAGACGCGCACGATCACCTACGCGATGTCCACGACGCCGACCGCCTGGGGAACAGCCGCGGCGGACGCGCCACCCTCGCTCTCGACGGAGCGCTGGCCGCCGCAAGGCGGCGATCCGCCCACCGGCGACGCGCGCCATCTGCGCTGAGCGACAATGGACCGCCGACCACAGCCTGCGTCGGGTGCGGTATACTGGCAGGAAGGGAGTGCGGATAGTCGAGACGCGATGGCGTCGGCGGGAGCGAGTTGAGATGACTGGATTGCTGCTGTGGCGGGCGATACGGCTGCGCTGCGAGCGTTGCGGCGTTGGCAGGCTTTTCCGGCATGGCTACACGATGTACGAGAGCTGTCCGGCTTGTGGCTGGGTCTTCGAGCGTGAGCAAGGCTACTGGACTGGCTCGATGGCCATCAACCTGACCGTGACGGAACTACTGATCGTCATCGGCATATTCCCGCCAATGCTCGCGCGGGCGCCGCTCCCGCTCACCATCGGCATCGGCCTGGCGCTGGCGATCCTGACGCCGCTGCTCTTCTTCTTCCACTCGCGGGCGCTCTGGATGGCGGTGGACTTCATGCTGCACCCGACGCCACTGGTCAGCGCAACCAGCATCATGACGGTGGATGAGTTGCGGGCGCTCGTCTCACGCCCCGCGTCCGGTCCGGCGCAGACGTTCGATGTGGATCAGCAGCAAGGCGACATCGGCGGGGGTCACACCGGGGATGCGTGAGGCCTGCCCCACCGTGCGCGGTCGCACCCGCAGCAGCGCCTGCCGCGCCTCCGTCCGCAGCCCGCGCAGCTCGGCGTAGGCCAGTTCGCCGGGGATATGGCGCTCCTCCATTCGCAGCGAGCGACTGGCGCTGGCCTCCTCCTTGCGCACGTAGCCCGCGTACTTGACGCGCAACTCCACCTCGGTCGCGGAGTCCTCATCGAGGTCGGGCAGCGCTGCCGCCGCCGCGACCTGCGCCACCTGCCAGTAGCGCGCCGCTGGTCGGCTGAGGAGCTGGCTGCCGCTCATCGGCTGGGTGATGGCGTCGAAGCCAAGCGCGCTGGCCTGCTCTTGCGTGACGCGGGAAGGCGTGATGGTGGCCGCGTCCAGCTGGCCCAGCGTCGCGCCGATCAGCTCGCGGCGGCGCATGACCGCCGCGTAGCGCTCCTCGCCGATCAGGCCGAGGCGCCAGGCATGCTCAGAGAGGCGCAGGTCGGCGTTGTCGTGGCGCAGGAGCAGACGGCGCTCGGCGCGCGAGGTGTGCAGGCGGTAGGGCTCGCTGGGCGGCTGGGTCACGAGGTCGTCGATCAGCACGCCAATATAGGCCTCGCCGCGGCGCAGGATGAACGGCGGCTCGCCACGCGCGCTGAGGGCGGCGTTGGCGCCTGCCATCAGCCCCTGCGCCGCCGCCTCCTCGTAGCCCGATGTGCCATTGATCTGTCCGGCGAGGAAGAGGCCCGCGACGGCCTTCGTCTCCAGGCTGAGGCTGAGCTGGTCGGACGGCGCGTAGTCATACTCCACCGCGTAACCCCAGCGCATCACCTCGACTCGCTCCATGCCAGGGATGGCGCGCAGCATGGCGAGTTGCACATCTTCGGGCAGGCTGGTGTTCATCCCCTGCACGTAAACCTCGCCCGTGCGCCAGCCCTCCGGCTCCAAAAAAACCTGGTGCCGCTGCTTGTCCGCGAACCGCACGACCTTGTCCTCGATGGACGGGCAGTAGCGCGGGCCGGTCCCCTCGATCACGCCATTGTAGAGCGGCGAGCGGTCCAGGTTGGCGCGGATGACGGCGTGAGTCCGCTCGGTGGTGTGGACGAGGTAGCAAGGAGTCTGCGCCCGCCACGCTGTCTCGGCCTCTGGCGAGATGGGATAGATGGGGTTGGAGCGACCTGGCGGCAGCGCGACCTCCAGCGCGGCGCCCTCGCGCGAGAAGTACAGCGGCGTGGGGCTGCCTGGCTGCGGCGTGGTCTGGCTGAAGTCGATGCTGCGGGCGTCCACGCGCGGCGGCGTGCCCGTCTTGAAGCGGCGCAGCGTCAGGCCCAGGCGCATCAGCGCGTCGGAGATGCCCAGCGCGGGGCCTTCGCCTGTGCGCCCGCCAGGCTGCGTGCGCGACCCGACGACCAGCCGCCCGTTGATGAACGTGCCGGTGGTCAGGATGACGGCGGCGGCGCTGTAGCGCGCGGTGGTGGTGATGACACCGGTGACGCGCGGGCGGCCATCCTCGTCGCAGCTGGAGATGAGGTCGGTGACGGTTCCCTGCCGCAGATCGAGACCGGGCTGGCTCTCCAGCGCGTACTTCATGCTGAGGCGATAGGCCTGCTTGTCGCACTGCGCGCGCAGCGCCTGTACCGCTGGGCCTTTGCTCGTGTTGAGCAGGCGAATCTGGATGAATGTGCAGTCGGTATTGCGGCCCATCTCGCCGCCCAGCGCATCAATCTCGCGGACGAGGTGGCCCTTGGCTGGCCCGCCGATGCTGGGGTTGCAGGGCATCAGCGCGACGCTATCCAGGTTCATCGTCAGCAGCAGGGTGCGCTGTCCCATCCGCGCCGCCGCCAGCGCCGCCTCGCAGCCCGCATGCCCCGCGCCGACGACGATCACGTCGTAGCGCTGGTCGAGGCTCTCGGCGGGCATGGCGGACTCAGTGGCTGGCTGGCTCTGGCTCATGGTGGGATAGGCGCTCCGTGGGGCGATGCTGGCGACGACGGTTCCGGCGCCTCAGTATGCCGCGCCCGCTGCGGCGGCGTCAAACCGACGCAGACCTGCCAGAGATGCGCGCCGACCCGCCACGCTCCGGCATGGCGGGTCGGCGACGGTGATCGCTAGTTGTCGAGCGGCAAGTGCGTTACTTGACGATGACCGTCATGTTCATGTCCGGGTGGACCGTGCAGGCAAGCTGGTAGGTGCCAGGCGTGGCGAATGTCACCTGATGCTGCTCCCCTGGCTGAATCTGGAAGCCGGGCGCGCCGAGGTCCTTGGGGGCGTTGGCGTCGGCGACGCACTTCGCGTCTTTGCCGGTGCAGATGATATGAACGCCGCCCGTGGAGGTCGGGTCATCGAAGGTGACCGCCTGGTTCGCCGCGACGGTCACGCACTTGCTCACGAAATCGGTCGCCGCGAGTGAGATGGTCTGGGTCGTGGCGCACGAAGCGGTCGTCGAGCCGCCGCCGCCGCCAGGGCCGCCATCCGCCGCTGACTTGCCACAGGCGCCAAGCGCGAGGGTCAGCAGCAGGGCCATCGGCACGATCGCGAACAACAGTTTCTTCATCGTCTTGTCGGTCCTTTCAGCGAGCGCACATGTCGCTCACGGGAAAATTCACTGCGCGGCCCGCGCCATCTGGCATGAGCGCTGTAGGGTGTTTGCCCGTTCTCCGGCGGCGGTTCACCGCAGGGAGAGCGCAGGCGGCGGCGAGAATGCCATCGCAGAGTATACCAAAGCCGCTGCATCCCAGCAATCAGGGATGCGCCTGATACTGGCATCAGGGTTTTGCCCCATGTGGGCGCTACGGCGCTACGACTTGTGGCATGGGCGACTCGCGTCGGGGGCCAGTGAGCAGGAGCTTGAGAATCGCGACGAGGGGCGGGAAACTCGCGACCACGATCAGCCCATAGCCCGCGACGGTCAATTGCGTTGCCGTGTCGGGCGAGGAGAGGAACGCCGCCACCCAGATGAGCGCCACGCCCACGTTGAGCAGCGCGACTGAACCCCACCAGCCATCCCAGCCGGTGGCGCGCTGGCGCAGTTCGCGCAGCCGCAGCGGCAACGCGCCCAGCACGATCTGGAACACCCAGCCCGCGATCAGCCCGGAGACCGCCGCCGCCTCGACCGCGCCCGACGGCAGTTTGCCCGTGATCGCCAGGATAATCGGCGCGATAACCGCTGGCGTGAGCATCCAGAGATACGCCACCAGCAGATGCCCGACATTGGCGGTCAGGCGGCGAGCGGCGAGCGCGGTTCCCGCCAGATTGATGAGCAGCAGCACAGTTCCACTGACGTAGATGATGATGCCGACCATGAGGAGCGGCAGGACGCCCAGCCACGGCCCGGCGACCAGCCCCAACGCGCCCGCGATGAGCATCCAGGAGATGGCGGAGACGAGGCGTGGCCAGCGGAGCGGCTGCCCCAGCGCCGCCGGGACGCGCTCCAGCAGGAAGCCCGCGACCATCAGCGCGAGGAAGCCCCAGACATTGGAATGCACATGGCCTTCGAGCTGACCAAAGAATCCGCCGGGCGCGGGCCAATGGAGCAGCATGCTCACCGCCATGAAGATGCCGATGAGGAAGAACAGTGGCCCGGCGATGAAGAAGCGCAGGCCCGCGCGGGCGCCCACCGGTGGACACGCGCCGCGCCGGTGCAGCGTGACGAGCAGCAGCAGCGTCGCCAGGAAGATACCCCCAGCGGCGATGGCTGCGAGCTGCGCGAGGTTCTGCGGCATGGCGTAGAGCAGCAGCGCGAAGCTGGCGTTCATGAGCAGCCAGATGGATGTGTTCATCAGGCGTCCTGGCGGCTGCGCGCCGAGTCTGGCGGCGACGAGTCCGGGGGCCGACCCCAGGATGACTTGCACGACCACCCCAATCGTCAGCAGGTGGATGCGCATCCAGACGAGACCAGGCAGCGGAGCCATGACGCCAGCGCCCACCAGCGCCATCGCGGCCAGGGCCAGCACGTCGAGCGTCAGGTAGACACCCGCCATCAGGTAGAAGGGATTGCAAAGGATACGCATGGGAGCCGTTCCGCCTTTCACTAAACATCGATTAATGAACACTGTATAGTGAAAGCGCGCAAACGTCAAGAGGGGGTAGCGAAAGTGGCCTGCGCGCAGGTGGGGCAGGCTGCGCGGCGAGCGGATGGCGCGGTCGCTACCGCGTCTGCCGTGGCGCAAGCCCGGCGAGCAGCACGGTGAAGAGGTCGTCGAGCGCGTCGTCGCCTTCGGCGGGCGCGGACTGCGGGCGCAGAGCTTCCATCAGGAAGTGGAACATCAGGCTGCCCTGCAAGACACGCGCCGCCGCATCGATGGGGATCTGGACATCGATCTGGCCCACTTTGCGATATTCGGTCAGGAATCGTGCGATGTCGGCATTCGTGGACCGCAGGAAGTCGCTGAGGATCGCGCCCAGTTCCGGCTCGCTCGGCGCCTCGGTGAGCATGGTAACGATGAACGCCCGATACTCTCGGATGCGGGCGACGAACTCGCGCCCCAGCGCGCGGAGCGCCTCATCGAACGAGCGCTGCGCGGGTTGGGGAGTCGCCGCCGCGCGCAGAAGGTCCTCGAACGCGCTGACGGGGGCGTACTGGTCGAGGACGGCGCGAAAGAGGGCGGCCTTGCTCTCGAAGTAGTGGTAGAGCAATCCCTCGGTGACGCCAGCGGCGCGGGCGATGTCGCGCACGGACGCGCCGCGATAGCCCTTCTCTGAGAAGAGCCGCAGCCCTGTCCTGATGAGTTGCTCGCGGCGGGCGATGGCCTGCGCTTGCCGCCTGGTGTGGGTGGTGTCCGCCACTGACCGTTCCTCTGCTTGCTCTCCGCGCGGTGGCTGCGGCTGCCGACTCACTGACTGGACGGCTGCGCGAGCCGATAGCCGACGCCCGGCGCAGTCAGGATGTAGCGAGGGTGCGCCGGATCAGGCTCGATCTTGCGCCGCAGCCGCCGGATATAGACCCAGACGAACTCAATCTCCTGGCGATAGGCGGGACCCCAGACGCGCGCCAGCAGCGCCTCGTGCGAGAGCGTCTTGCCGGGGTTCTGGGCAAGGGCGCGCAGCAGGCGGTATTCCGTCTTGCTCAGCGCGGCGGGCGCTCCGGCCACCGTGACGAGACGCTGGGCGTCATCGATCACGAGATCGCCGCAGGTGTAGACGCGCTGGTTGGCGGACGCCTCTTGTCCTGGCATGGGACGGAGCGCCCGCCGCGCGCGGGCCAGCGCCTCCTCAATGCTGAGCGGCTGGGCGATGAAATCCACCGCGCCGGCGTCGAGTGAGCGGGCGCAGGCGTCAGCGTCGACGGCGCTCCCTAGCGCGATGACGGGGGCCAGCGTGCGCGCCAGCGCCCGCGCGAGTGGGTCGCGCCCGCGCTCATCTGGCAGCGCGAGGTCCAGCAGGATCAGGTCTGGCTCCTCCACCTCGATCAGCTTGAGGGCCGCGTCGAGGGTAGTCGCTGTCTTTGCGCTGAAGCCCGCCTCCTCCAGGTTGGCGCGCAGATAGCGGGCCATCCGCGCGTCGCCGTGCGCCACTGCGACGACGCTGCGCGCACGGGCGAGGGCGGGGAGCGCGCCCGGCGCCTCGGCGCGTTCGGGCAGATCCGCCGTCGCCTGCCCGATACGCGGGGCCGTGGTAGGCGGAGTCGCCGCCAGCGCGATGGCCAGCGTGATCGCCTGCGCCGCCAGGTCCACCTCGGCCCAGGCGCGTCCACCGTGCCGCTCGGCGATGGCGCGCGTCAGGGTCAGTTCCACGTCGCCCGCGCCATCGGCTTGCGGCTCGTCGGCTGGCTCGAAGACACGCTCTGGCTGGGCGCTGTTCGCCTCGTGCAGCGGGCAATGGACGGCGATGGTAAGCGCGTCGCTGGCGTCGGGCGCGTGCGCGAGGAGCAGGCTCACGCGGATGTCGCCCGGCCCGCTGTGCGCCGCCGCCCAGGCCACCAGCCCCTCGATGGCCTGGGCGATGAGCGCGGTATCGCCGAGCAGGGTTGGCTCAGTCCCCGGCAGCGCCAGCTCGAAGGTATGGCGCGGGGAGCGGGTCTTCCAGCGGGCCAGCGCCGACATCAGCAGGTCGGAGATCTCGACCGGGGCAAGGCGCAAGGGCTGGTGGGGCAGTGCGACGAGCAGTGTGAAGGCCTCGATAGCGCTGCGGGCGCGCTCGACGCCACCGTGCGCGGCGCTGGCCACCCGCCGTGTGGTCGCCGTCTGTTCTGGCTGAGCCGCCAGCGTCATCAACTCGCGCTCGATGTCGTCAAGACGCCGGCCCAGCTGGAGCCGCCCAACCCGAAGCGTTGCGGCGACTGCCGCTGTCACTTGCGCGGCGGTCGCTCTGGCGCTGCTAGCGCTCGTGGCGCTGGCCTCGGCCACGGGGTTCTGGCGGGCGGCGCGGCGGACGCGAGTAGTAGTCTCCGCCGCACGTGGCGTAGCGGTGGAGTCGGTGGTGGATTGTGGTGAAGTTGGCATAGGTGGCACGCTCGCAGACCTGACGGGCGCCTGAACGACTGGCTGGACGCACGACCTCAAACTACAGTATAGGCGGCGTCTACGGCATGCGACAACGGGCCATGCGCAATGGGCGATGGTGGCGGACGTTCAGGCGATTGTAAGGGAGATAGTGGCCACTGCAAGCGTCATGTTCAGGCGACCGCAGTACAATCAAAATCATGTGGCGTCCCACGCCCTCATCTTCCTCAGCGAAGGGTATCCCATACTCATGCAGAAGGCCGTCCCGCTCGATGCTCGCGACAAATCCCGCGACAAGCCTCGCCGCGCGGGTTCCTCTGTCGGAGCCTATATCAACCTGATGAAGCCACATGTCACGGTCCTGCTGCTCGGCGTGACACTGGCCGCGATGGTGGTCGCGCTCAATGGTTTGCCGCCGCTCGGCGTGACGCTGGCCACGATGGTCGGCGGCGCGCTCGCGGCGGGCAGCGCCAACGCCATCAACTGCTACTGGGATCGCGACATCGATGAGTTGATGAGTCGCACGAAGTCGCGCACCCTACCTGCCGGGCGGGTTGAGCCGACACGCGCGCTCATCTTCGGCCTGGCGATTGGCGCGCTCTCCACGCTGATCTTCGCCGTGTTCGTCAATCTGGCGAGCGCGGCGCTGGCGCTGGCGGCGATCCTGTTTTACGTCTGCGTCTACACGATGTGGCTGAAGCGCACGACCGCGCAGAACATCGTCATTGGCGGCGCGGCGGGCGCCGTCCCCGCGCTGATCGGCTGGGCGGCGGTGGCGCCGCTGCGCTGGGATGCGTCGCTCTGGACGCCGCTGCTGATGTTCGCCATCATCTTCCTGTGGACGCCGCCGCACTTCTGGGCGCTCTCCATCGTGCTGAAGCGTGACTATGCGCGGGCAGGCGTGCCGATGCTGCCAGTGGTCAAGGGCGAGGCGTACACCTATACCCAGATCACCGTGTACACCGTCATCCTGGTGGCGGCCAGCCTGCTGCTCTTCGTGACCGGTGGAATGGGCTACCTCTACCTCGCGTTCGCCATCGGGCTGGGCGTGGGGCTGCTCGCGTTGGCGATCCAGCTGGGGCGGGTACGCACGCTCAAGAGCGCGCGCGCGATGTTCTGGTTCTCGAACTATTATCTGGCGTTGCTTTTCGCGGTCATGGCGATTGACCATGTACTGCGCTAGCTGGTGTGGCGTGAACCGAGACGCCTGGCGGGCGCAAGCGCCCAATCGCGCGCCTCGTTCGTTCCATATCAGGAGATATGCGACGGAGTCATCCGTCATTATTGCCCCGGCGCGCCCACGGGTGGGCGCTGTCGGCGTGTCTGGCCCGGCGGCGCGAGCTTCCGGCGGCGGACATGCTCTGAACGCGATCCGGTGGTGAACTACTGGGAAGGCCGAGGATTCTTCGTATGCTATTGAAGCCAACAAGGCGGCGTGCGGCGTCGATGCTGCCGTTGCTCATCGCCCTGCTCCTGGCAGGCTGTGGCGACACCAACGTCCAGGACGTTAACCATACGCCCAACATGTTGATTCCCCAGGGGCCTATCGCGCTGCAAGAGTCGAACCTCTTCTGGATGATTCTGATCATCTCGACAGTGGTGTTCGTGCTTGTGGTCTCGGCGCTGCTCTACTCCATCGTCCGTTTCCGCGCGCGGCCGGGCATGCCGGAGCCGACGCAGACGCACGGCAACACCAAGATCGAGATTGCCTGGACGGTCGTGCCATCCCTCGTGCTGGTGGGTGTGCTGATCGCGACGATCACGACGATGTTCAATATCCAGCAGCCAGCCGCGCCAAATACCATCACGGTCAACGCGGTTGGCCACCAGTGGTGGTGGGAGTTCGACTATCCGACGCAAGGCAACAGCCAGAAGTTCGTGACGGCGGACGAGATGTGGATTCCGACGAATACGGTTGTCCATATCAATCTCATCTCGAACAACGTCATCCACAGCTTCTGGGTGCCGGAGCTGGGCGGCAAGACCGACGTGATCCCCGGCCACGACAATGAGATGTGGATCCAGGCGGACCGCTCGGGCTGGTATCGCGGCGAGTGCGGCGAGTACTGCGGCACGCAGCACGCCCATATGGACTTCCTCGTGCATGCCGTCTCACCCTCGGCCTATCAGGCGTGGGTGACGCAGCAGCAGCAGGTTGCCGCCCAGCCGACCGACGCCCTGGCGCAGGCGGGCGCGAAATACTTCGCGGCGAGCGCCTGCATTGGCTGCCATGCGATCGATGGTGTGACGACGACCGACCAAAGCAAGCTGATCGGTCCGAATCTGACCCACTTTGGCGCGCGCAAGTACATCGCGGGCGGAGTGCTGGAGAATACGCCAACCAACCTCGCTGCGTGGTTGCATAATCCGCAGTCCGTGAAGGACGGCGTGGATATGCCAGACCTGGGCCTGACGAATGACCAGATCAACGAGCTGGTGGCGTACCTGGACAGCCTGCAATAGCGTTCCCACGACTACGGGCGCGCGGCGCGCTGGCTGATGAAGCGCGCCGCGCGCGGACTGGAACTGAGAGGACTCTCACATGGCAGTAGGGAGTGTCGCGACTCGCAGTCGCGCTGCGCGACGATCCTGGACCCAATCCGCCATCGGGTCGTGGGTCACGACGACCGATCATAAAAAGATCGGTATCATGTACATCTACACGGCATTCTTCTTCTTCCTCTTTGGCGGTGTGCTCGCGCTGCTGATCAGGACGCAGCTGATGACGGCGGATAACCATCTGGTGACGCCAGAGCAGTACGACCAGATCTTCACGATGCACGCGACCATCATGATCTTCCTGTTCATGATGCCGATCTGGACGGGCTTCGGCAACTATCTGATTCCGCTGATGATCGGCGCGCGTGACATGGCGTTCCCGCGCATCAACGCGCTGGGCTACTGGCTCTTCCTCATCGGCGGCATCATCCTGACGCTGAGCTTCGTCTTCAACGCGGCGCCGAACGCCGGCTGGTTCAGCTACGCGCCGCTGACCGAGGCGACGCCGACCTGTCTGACGCAGGCCACCACCACCGCTCAGGCCGCCGCCGCCGCCGCCGCTCAGGCCGCCGCGAATGGCGGGCAGGGCTGCTTCTCGCCGGGGCAGAATCCAGACTTCTGGATCGCGGGCATCAACGTGCTGGGCCTCGCCTCGCTGACGGGCGCGATCAACTTCGTCGTGACCATCCTGCGGATGCGCGCTCCGGGCATGACGATCAACCGGATGCCGCTTTTCGGCTGGATGACGATGGTGACATCGTTCCTGCTGATCTTCGCGCTGCCGAGCCTGACCGTCGCCAGCATGATGCTGCTCTTCGACCGCCATCTGGGAACGCACTTCTTCCAGGCAAGTCAGGGAGGTGATCCGCTGCTCTGGCAGCACCTCTTCTGGTCGTTCGGACATCCTGAGGTGTATATCCTGATCCTGCCGGCGTTCGGCATCATCTCGGAGGTGCTGCCAGTCTTCTCCGGCAAGCCGATCTTCGGCTACACCTTCGTCGCATGGTCAGGCGTGGCCATCGGCTTCCTCAGTTTCACCGTCTGGGCGCACCACATGTTCGCGGTCGGGCTGCCGCCGCTGGCGCAGGCGTTCTTCGCCTCCAGCACGACACTGATCGCGATACCGACGGCGGTGAAGATATTCAACTGGGTCGCCACCGTCTACGGCGGCAAGGTGCGCTTCACCACATCGATGCTCTTCGGGCTGGGCTTCGTCTCGATGTTCCTCATCGGCGGCCTGAATGGCGCGGCGCTGGCGGTGGTGCCGTTCGACTACCAGGTGACAGACACCTACTTTGTCGTCGCGCATATTCACTATGTGCTCTTCGGCGGGTCGGTGATGGCGCTGATGGCAGGCATCTACTACTGGTTCCCGAAGATGTCGGGACGCAAGCTCAATGAGCCGTTGGGCAAGATCCAGTTCTGGCTCTGGATGGTCGGGCTGAACGCGGCGTTCTTCCCGATGCACATCCTGGGGTTGCTGGGCATGCCGCGCCGCCAGTACACCTATCCAGCGGGGCTGGGCTGGAGCGACCTGAACCTCCTCTCGACGCTCGGCGTCTATACCATCGCCATCGGCGTGCTGATCTTCCTCGGCAACTTCTTCTGGACGATGATGACGCAGAAGCGCAACGCGGGCAACGACCCGTGGAACGCCTTCACGCTGGAGTGGGCGACGACTTCGCCGCCACCGGTCGAGAACTTCGTGACGATTCCGGTCGTGCGCAGTCGGCGGCCCTTCTACGATATGAAACATCCTGAAGCTCCCGACTGGAAGACGGAGCACTAGCATCGTTCTGACTTCTCCCCGCTGGCGCGCGGGCGTGTGAGCGCGGCGCGCCAGCGGGCGAGGGGCGAACCTGGTGGCAGGTTGGCATGACCTTTCAGTCGATGACGAAATCACAGCGGCGCGGGATGTGGATGCTGGTGATTTCAGCCGTAATCCTGTTGGGGCTGATCGCGCTGCTCGCGGCGCGGTTGATCGCGGCGGGGCAGGCGGTGAGCAAGACACCCGCATTCACGCTGGCTGGCAAGACCGCGCCGGACTTCACCACGGTGGTCTACAACGGCGCGGCGGGGCAGACGCTGCATCTGGCGTCGCTGAAGGGTCGGCCAGTCGTGCTGAACTTCTTTGCGTCGTGGTGTGTGCCATGCGCGGCTGAAGCCCCGCTGCTGGAGGCGGGCGCGAAGAAGTATCAGGCCGAGGGCGTCGTTTTCATCGGCGTGGTCTACGAGGATACCGAGCAGAACGGCCTCGACTTCGCCCGCCAGTACGGGGTGACGTACCCCATCGTCGGCGACCCCAGCGGCTCCATCGCCATCGCCTATGGCGTGACCGGCTCGCCGGAGACGGTGTTCATCAACTCGAAGGGCGTCGCCGTCAGCAAGATCTACAGTGTCTCGGACAGCGGGACACTCGACCGCTCGGTGCAGGCGATTCTGACATGAGCGGGCGGGAGGCTCGATGACTCACCTGGGCGTGGGAACGGTTCTGATCGCGCTGCTGGGCGGCCTGGCGTCGTTCTTTTCGCCGTGCGTCGCGCCACTGGCCCCTGGCTACATCAGCTACATCAGCTCGCTGACGCTGGGCGATGGCGAGCTGGACGCCAGCAGTGGCGCGGTCTCGCTGCGGGCGCGGGTCTTCAGCTCAGCGGCCGTCGCTAGCGTGCTGTTCGTCGCGGGGCTGGCGGTCGCCTTCATCGGGCTGGGATTCCTGGTGGCAGGCTTCGGCTCGCTGCTGGTGGCCTTCCGCCCGGTGATGCAGACCATCGCGGGTATCGTGATGCTGGCGATGGGCGCGTTTCTGCTGGGACTGCTGCCACGCCAGGTGACGGAGTTCCTGATGCGCGAGGGGCGCCTGCATATGACGGGCGACTCGCTGCGCGGCTGGGGGCTGGCGGCGCCGTTCGCGCTGGGGGTGGTTTTCGCCGCTGGCTGGACGCCATGCATCGGGCCGGTACTGGGCAGCATCCTGCTCTTTGTCGGCGTCAGCGCGACGGCGGGCCAGGGCGCGCTGCTGTTGGCGTTCTATACGCTGGGTTTCGCGATCCCGTTCCTGGTGATCGGGATTGGCTGGTCGTTCGGGCTGCGCGCGTTCGGCTGGTCGAAGCGCTACAACGGGGTCATCGCGCGGGTGAGCGGCGTCGCGCTGATTATCGTCGCGCTGCTCTATCTGACGGGTGAGGTGACGGTCATTTCGGTCTGGGCGCAGCGGTTCGCGATTGGCTTCGCGCCAGCGGCGCCGCTGGCGGTCTGAGTGGCCCTGAATGCGAGAGGCGAGCGCGCCAGATGTTGCTGCTAGCGTTGAGCGCCCTGATGCGCACCGCGCACACACTGGCTGGCGGCGTCTGGGTCGGCGGAAGCCTGGTCTATCTGGTGGTCATCACGCCCGCGCTGCGGCTGGGCAAGGCCGGGCCGGAGGTGGGCGCGCGGATCGCGGCGAGCTTCCGGCGGCTGGTGAATATCAGCATGACGACGCTGCTACTGAGCGGCGTGTATCTGGTCTTCGACCGGCTGAACACAACGACGGTCGGCGTGGCCTACGTCGTGACGCTGGCGGTGAAGATCGCGCTGGCGCTGGCGATGTTCGGCCTGGCGATCTTCCAGGCGCAGGAGGCGCGGCGTCCGGCGCGGCTGCGCGGGCGGATGTGGCGGCTGGCGCCCCGGCTGATTCTGGCGCTGGGCGTGGTGGTATTCCTGCTCGGCGCGGTGTTGAGCGGACTGTTCGATGTTGCGCTCGGAGTTGCGCGCTAGCATCGTGGCGATAGAGAGACCTGCTCCGGCGGTCGGAGGGTGACGAACATGGCGATCGATGGCATGACGGAAGCGCCCGCCCAGGCGCCGCGACCGAGGCGGCGCAAGCTGCGTTGGGGCTTCGTGATCGCGGGCATGGCGATTGCGGCGGCGGTGATCTATCTGGTCGTGGCCAACACCGGCTCCTCGGCGGAATACTACATGACCATCAAAGAGGTCCAGTCCTGCTCGGCGTGCGCCGGGCAGACAGTGCGCGTGGCGGGCTTCGTCTCGCCCGCGGGCGTCACGCAAATCGACCAGGCGCGGGCGATCAGCTTCCTCATCACCGATACCGCTACCGATACCGTGCTGAAGATGCCGGTCGTCTATCGTGGCGTCGTGCCGGATACGGTGCGCGCTGGCACACAGGTTGTCGTCGAGGGGCAGTACGTGCGCGGCGTCTTCCAGGCGTCCACGCTGCTCGCCAAATGTCCCTCCAAGTTCCAGGCGGCGACACCGGCAGCCGGAAACTAGCCCGCTGGTGGACGTTCGCCAGCACGTCTCTCGCGATCACAGGAGTCAGGAACCGTGCGATTCACCGATCTCGGCGCGATTGCGCTGACACTCGCGCTGGTCTTCGCGCTGTATGCGCTGGCCGCCTCGGCGCTGGGGGCGACGCTGCGCCGCCCCGCGCTGGTGGCGAGTGGGCGGCGGTCCACGCTGGCCGTCGGCGCGTTCCTCTTGATTGCCTGCGGCTCGCTGATCGCCTCCTTCCTGACACATGACTTCGGCGCGGTCTACGTCGCGCAGCACTCCAGCCGCGCGATGCCGTGGTACTACTCACTCTCGGCCTTCTACGGCGGGCAGGAAGGCTCACTGCTCTATTGGGCGACGATGCTCGCGATCTTCTCCGCCATCGCCATGCTGTTGCACCGCCGCGCCGACGCGCAGTTGATGCCGTGGGTCGCCGTCACGCTGATGAGCATCGAGACGTTCTTCCTCATCATGCTCAACTTCGTGACGCCACCGTTTGTCCGCGTGACCATCCCGCCAGTGGACGGCGCGGGGCTGAATCCCATCCTGCAGGACCCTGGCATGCTGGTGCATCCGCCGATGCTGCTGATGGGCTACATGAGCTGGTCGCTGCCCTTCGCCTTCGCCATGGCCGCGATGGTGACGGGGCGGCTGGACGCTGGCTGGCTGCGCAACATCCGCCGCTGGACGCTGGCGGCGTGGACCATCCAGTCGGTCGGGCTGATGCTGGGGATGTGGTGGGCCTACCATGTGCTCGGCTGGGGCGGCTACTGGGGCTGGGACCCGGTGGAGAACGCCGCCTTGCTGCCGTGGCTGACGGCGACCGCGTTCCTGCACTCGACGATGGTGCAGGAGCGGCGCGGCACGCTGAAAGTCTGGAATCTGGCGCTGATCATCGCCACCTTCGGGCTTTCGCTCTTCGGCACCTTTGAGGTGCGCAGTGGCATCGTCAGTTCGGTCCACAGCTTCGCCTATTCCAGCGTCGGACCGTTCTTCCTCAGCTTCCTGGGGATTGCGCTGGCTGTCGCGCTGGGCCTCTTCTTCTATCGCCTGCCGAAGTTGCGGCCAGAGGCGGAGTTCGACTCGGTGATCTCGCGCGAGGGCAGCTTCCTCATCAATAACCTGCTGCTGGCGGGCATCGCCTTTGCGACCTTCTGGGGCACCATCTTCCCAATCATCTCGGCGGATGTGCGCGGGCAGACGATGACAGTGGGGACGGAGTTCTACAAGCAGGTGAACGGCCCGCTCTTTATCGCGCTGATCTTCATGATGGGCGTGGGGCCGCTGCTGGCCTGGCGGCGCGCCTCGCTGACCAGCCTGCCACGCCTCTTCCGCTGGCCGGCGCTGGCCGCCGTCGTCGCCGCCATCGCTCTACCGCTGCTGGGCGTGACGAGCTTCTGGGCTGATCTGGCGCTGGTAGTTTGCGTCTTCAGCGCGGCCACCATCCTCTACGACACATGGCGCGGCGTGCGGGTGCGCCATCGCCACGGCGAGAACTATCCGCTGGCGCTGACGATGCTCTTCAACCGCCATCGCCAGCGCTACGGCGGCTATGTTGTCCACCTGGGGCTGGTGATCCTGGCGGTCGGCGTGATCGGCTCGCAGTTCTTCCAGACGCAAGGCGAGGCGCAGCTCAAGGTCGGGCAGAGCCTGACCATCAACGGCTACACCCTGACGTATCGCGGCATCACCGATACGACAGCGAAGTCTGGTATCGAGACGGTACAGACGTATTTTGATGTCAGCCAGAACGGGCGCTTCATCGAGCAGGTCGCGCCGGGCGAGCGCATCTTCCCCGGCTTCGTGAACCAGCCCGCGAGCATCGTGGCGATCTCGACCCACCAACTCAAGGACCTCTACGTCTTCCTGGCAGGCTATGACGGCTCGACCTCGGCGACCATCCGCGTCTTTATCAATCCGCTGGTCTCACTGGTCTGGTCGGGCGGACTGCTGCTGGTGCTCGGCGGCATCCTGTGCTGGTGGCCAGAGCGGCGGCGCGGCGTGGCGCGGTTGGCGCCTGCCGGGGTAAGCGCAGGGCGGCCCGAGACGGCGCTAGCAGGACAGGAGGCGGCGCGATGAGCGAGCGTAGCGCGCCGCGCTGGCAAGCCTGGCTGCGGCGGCCATCGCTGCTGGTGGCGGGAGCGCTGCTGGTGGCGCTGGCGTTGGTCTGGGGCATAACACTGGTCCACGCCACCCAGCCGAAGTCGCTGGACCAGCGCACGCAGGAGGTCGCCTCGCAGCTTCAGTGTCCCGTCTGCAATGGTGAGTCGGTCGAGGATTCGCCGTCGGCGCTGGCGACCGATATGCGGGCGCTGATCCGCCACAAGCTGGCGCAGGGCGAGTCGGAGGCGCAGGTGATCCAGTATTTCGAGGCGCGCTATGGCGACACGATTCTGGAGCGCCCGCCCGTCGATGGCTTCACGCTGATGATCTGGCTGGCGCCGGTATTGATGCTGGTGGTGGGCGCGTATGTGGTCTTCGCGCTGGGACGCGAGTGGCGCGCGGCGCCACAGCCCGCCATACCGCCAGCGGAGGGCGCCGAGGACGCTGGCGACCTGAGCGACGACGAGCGTCGCCGCCTGCGCGAGGCGCTGCTGCGCGAGATGGAGCGGGACGAGGGCTTTTCCTATGGCGCCGCCCCGCGAAAGGAGCGCGCCTGATGCCACTGTTGATCGCGGGCCTGCTGGCGCTCTCCGCCGCCATCATCGTGCTGTATCCGCTGCTGGGGCTGGGACGCGAGGCGGCGCCGGAAGCCACGCCGGGACGCTTGGCCACCGCCGCCGAGCGCGAGCGGCAGGCACGTCAGGCGTTGCGCGAGGTCGAATTTGACTACACGCTGGGCAATCTGGCGGGCGACGACTACGAAGAGCTACGCGGACGCTATGAGGAGCGGGCGCTGACGGCGCTAAAGGCGCGCTACCTGCGCGAGCAGGAGCTAGACGCGCAGATCGAGCGGCGTCTCGATGCGCTACGCCAGTCGGAGGCGTCTGCGGATGGCCCGGCCCCCGCGAAGGCGACGAAGGCTGCGACGCCAGCCACGCCACGCGCCGCCACGCGCCCTACTGCGACGACGAAAGGCGGGGCCAGCGCCCGCGCCCGCCGCGCGTCACAGCGGAAGGGGTCGTAGTATGCGCAGATACCTCGTCTCGCGCGCACGGCTCCGCGCGCCGCTCGTCGCGCTGGCTCTGCTGGCGGCGCTGGCCCTCGCGCTGGGCCTCGGCGTCGCGCCCGCGCGCGCCGCTGGCGCGCAAGGCAGCGTCTCCGGTGTCGTGCGCAACGGCTCGCATGCGCATGCGGCGGTCGCCGGGCAGACGGTCACGCTCCAGCTCACCATCGGCTCGACGACCAAAGATATCGCCACGACGGCCAGCGACGCGCAGGGGCGCTTCAGCTTCGGCGGGCTGGACACGAGCGCCAGCAGCGACCTCGGCGGCCAGTACGCGGTCTACACGACCTTCCAGGGCGGAACCTACGCGGCGGGGCCGCTCAACCTGGCTACCAACCCGAACCAGACCGCCACGCTGACCATCTACGACGCGACGCAGGATAGCTCGGCGCTCTCGGTGAGCGTTGCGACCATCCTCATTCGTCAGCCGGATGCCACGCATGGGCTGATCGGCGTCGGCGAGTTCATCACCATGCGCAACAGCGGGACGACGGCGTTTGTGGGCAACCTGCCCTCGGCTGGTGGCTCGACCAGCGCGATGCCCAGCTTGCTGCGCTTCTCGCTGCCGCCGACCGCGCAGAACGTGACCACCGGCGTTGGCTTCTTCAATACCGACGCCATCCAGATCGGGACGGGCTTCGCGGCAGCGGCGACTGTGCCGCCCGGCCAGACCGAGTTCGCCTTCGCCTATGACCTGCCCTACAGTGGGACGACCGCCAGCGTACCCTACAAGGCCGAGTACCCGACCGCGCAGGTGGTGACACTGGTGGCGCCAGACATGTTTGTGCGCGCGTCGAGCGGCGAGACGGCGCAAGGCATCGTGACGGCGTTTGGCTCCCGCTACCAGGTCTTTACCGCGAGCAGTCTGGCCGTCAATGGCCAGACCAGCGTGAACCTGTATGACCTGCCACGCCCCGGCGAGGCGCAGGACCTGAATACCGGACATCTGATCTGGCTGGGGCTGGCGCTGCTGGCGCTGCTGGCGCTGCTGCTGGCGCTCTACCTCTGGCGCGGGGCGCTGGCCGTCGCCTTCGGGCTGATTCCCGCCGCAACCTCTGCGCCTGCCGCCAGCGGTGCGACGAGCGACGCGAGCGCGCTGGCCGCCGAGCGCGACCGTCTGCTGCGCGACCTGCTGGCGCTGGAGCGGCGACGGGCCTCTGGCGCCATCGGCGAGGAGCGCTTCAAGCGGGAGGATACGGATCTGCGCGAGCGGTTGCGCGCGGCGCTGGCGGCTGAGTCGCCCGCCACGACGCCCGCAGCGACGCCCGCCCCAGCGCCCGCAGCGTCACCAGCGACGCCCGCAGCGCCCGTCGGCGAGGCCGAGACGGTGGCCGATGGAGGCGCGCGATGAACGCTCAGACGCTCCCCATCGACGCGGCGCGCGCGACCGCGACGCCCTCGGCGGCGCCGCTGGCCGAGGGCATGCGCCTGGCGGGGCTGGTGAAGGCGTTCGATGCGCGGCCCGTCCTGCGCGGGCTGACCTACACGTTACCAGCGGGACGCACACTGGTCATCTTCGGGCCAAACGGCGCGGGCAAGACCACCCTCTTGCGGACGCTGGCGACGCTGGCGAGGCCGACGGCGGGGCGCGCCTGGGTGGCGGGCTGCGACGTGGCTGAGGAGGCTGGCGAGGCGCGGCGGCGGGTCGGCTATGTCGGGCATCAGCCGCACATCTACGAGGACCTGACCGCGCGCGAGAATCTGCTGTTCTTCGCGCGGATGTACGGCCTGCGCGATGGCGCCGCGCGAGCCGATGCGCTGCTGGCGCGGGTGGGGCTGAGCCGCCGGGCGAACGACCGTGTGCGCGCCTTCTCGCGCGGGCAGGCCCAGCGACTGGCGCTGGCGCGCGGCGTCATCCACGAGCCAGCCGCGCTGTTGCTGGATGAGCCAGACACCGGGCTGGACCAGGAGGCGCTGGCGCTGCTGGAGCGGCTGGTGGCCGAGCGGCGCGAGCGCGGGCAGACGACCATCCTGACGACCCACCATCTGGAGCGCGGGCTGCGGCTGGGTGACGAGGCGCTGACGCTAGTGCGCGGACGCATCGCCTACGCGGGCGCCGCCTCGGCGCTGGATGTCGCGGCGGTCGAGCGGCTCTACGCCGGGCAGCCCATCGGCGGACGGCTGGAGGGAGGCGCGACATGCTGAACGACGGCGTGCGCCTCGCCTGGACGCAGTTCTGGGCCATCGTCTGGAAAGACCTGCGCGCGGAGGCTCGCACCCGCCAGGCGTGGATGAGCATGGGCCTCTTCGCGCTGCTGACACTGGTGGTCTTCAACTTCGCCTTCGACCTGCGGGTGACCAATCAGGCGACCGTGGGGCCGGGCGCGCTGTGGATCGCGTTCATCTTCGCCAGCATTCTGGGCCTCGCGCGCAACATCACGGCGGAGCAGGATCGCGGCCCGATGGATCGCCTGCTGATGACGCCAGTGGATCGCTCGGTGGTCTACCTGGCAAAGGTCGTCGGCAATGTCATCGTCATCTCGGTGATCGAGACGGTGGCGCTGCCTATCTTCGCCCTGCTCTACAATCTGCCGATCCTGCAGCCAATGATCGCGCCGATCACGCTGCTCGGCACGGTCGGCGTGGCGGCGGTCGGCACGCAGTTCGCGGCGCTGGCGGCGAACACGCGGGCGCGCGAGTTGCTGACGCCGCTGCTCATCTTCCCGCTGATCGTGCCGGTGGTCATCGGCGCGGTGCGGGCGACGGAGGCGCTCTTCACCCCGATTCATGGCGACGCGCCGTGGCTGGGGCTACTGGCGGCCTTCGATGTCATCTTTCTCAGTATCTCGGCGGTGACGTTCCAGTTCGTCGTCGAAGAATAGGCGGTACAACTATGCAATCAGCCATCCAGAAACCGGCGAACGGGCGGCTGGGGGGCATCGCCCGACGGGCGCCCGCGCTGGGCGTGGCGCTCGGCTGGCTGCGGCGCTATGGCGAGCTGGCGCTGCTCGGCGTGACCACGCTCGCCATGCTGCTGACGATCTGGGCGGCGTTCGTCTACGCGCCGACCGAGCTGATCGAGGGGCCAGTCCAGCGCATCTTCTACGTGCACGTGCCGCTGGCGTGGATCTCGTACCTGGCGTTCTTCTTCGTGCTGCTGGGCAGCGTCGTCTATCTCTGGCGGCGCGACGAGCGCTGGGACACCTTCGCGCGGGTCAACGCCGAGATTGGCGTAGTCTTCACGACGCTGGTGCTGATCTCCGGTTCGCTCTGGGGACGGGCATTCTGGGGCGCGTGGTGGGTCTGGGACGAGCGCCTGACCACCTCGCTGCTGATGTGGTTCATCTACGTTGGCTATCTGGCGCTGCGCTCCTACACCGGACGCACGGCGCAGGGCGCGCGGGCGGCGGCGGTCGTGGGCATCCTCGGCTTCGTCGTCACGCCAATCAACTATATGTCGGTCAAGTGGTGGCGCACGCTGCATCCCGATCAGGTCTTGCCGCTGGGCGGAACACCGCAGCTCCCCGCCTCGATGATCGTGGCGCTGATGATCTCGTTGGCGGCATTCACCCTGCTCTATGCGCTGCTGACCATCGAGGTCTACAAGCTGGAGCGGGCGCAGGCGGAAGCCGAGCGGCTGCGCATCCAGGTGGAGTTGGCCGGGCAGGATGCGATGGGAATCGGAGGAGAATAGCGCGATGGGCGTGAACTTTCTGATCATCACCTATGCCATCGTCTGGCTGGGGCTGATGGCGTATCTTGGCTGGATCACGCTGCGCATGCGCGGCGTGCGGGCGGATGTGGAGGCGACACGCGAGTTGCTCAACGAGCGCGAGCGACCCGCGAAATAGTCCGCGTGAGCGGCGGGCGCGCCCCATAACGGGGCTTGCTCGTCATGATAAGATAGAAGACGCTGTGGCCTGTCTCGCCCGTCATCTGGATGGGCGCGGCGCCTGCGATTCAGGAGCTGGCGAATGTCGGATAACTATGAGGTCATCTACACCCATCCCGGCGGCGCGGTAGCCACGTTCACCCGCCAGGGCGGCGAGCTGGATGCCCTGGCAAAGGGCCTCGACGCCGAGCAGTTCTGGGTGTTCAAGAAAGTCAAGTCGCTGCTGGCGCGCAACGAAGAGGACGACCTGGATCAGGCGACACGCCTGATGGCGGGCATCGGCTTCTCGGCGCGGGTGCGCGAGATTGTCGCTCCGGTGGCCGCTGCCGCCGCCGTGGCCGCGCCGGTGGCCGCCGCGCCCGCCGCCGAGGCCCACCCCGCGGGCATCCACCTGCCGGGGCCGAGCTACTGGCCGCTGGCGCTGGCGATCTCCGTGGGCATCACTTTCGGCGGGATCATGTTCTGGACCAGCACGATCGTGATCACGGCGATAGGCATGCTGCTGGCGCTCGGCTCAGGCATCGCCTGGGGTCTGGAGACCAACTAGCTCACGCGACGAACGCAACGACCGGAAAGTGATAAAGACGACATGAGCACAGCAATCTCGCAGGAGACCGCCGCCGAGCATGGCCACGAGCCGCAGGGGCGCAGCTACGGCTGGTATGGCATGGTCTTCTTCCTCGCGTCGGAGGCCGTTTTCTTCGCCAACCTGATCGCCTCCTACCTGTACCTGCGCGTGCGGGCGGGCGCGTGGCCGCCGACGGTTGAGCATTTGGCCCGCCCGGAGATCCTGATTCCGGGCATCAACACGCTGATCCTGCTGGCCAGCAGCTTCCCGATGCACTTCGCCGCCCGCGCCATCGCCAAGGGCGACAAGCGCGGCCTGGTGACGGGCCTGGGGCTGACGGCGCTGCTCGGCTCGATCTTCCTCGGCGGCCAGGCGTATGAGTACGTCCACAACGCCTTTGGCCCCTCCACCGGTATCTTTGGCTCGACCTTCTACACCCTGACGGGCTTCCACGGCGCGCACGTCACGTTCGGTGTCATCTTCCTGCTGATCTGCTTCATTCGCGCGGCGCGTGGCCACTTTACGGCCCAGCAGCACTTCGCGGTGAACGCGGTCGAGATGTACTGGCACTTCGTCGACGCGGTGTGGATCATCCTGTTCCTGACCGTCTACATCCTCTAGTCGCGGCGTTCGGCGCTAGCGTCCCATCGCCCCCAGTGGCGCAGATCGCGCTGGGGGCGATGTCGCGTCCAGATGGGCTGGCCTAACAGTCACGTCGTTTTGACGCCCTTGCTGGCTCCATGCTACACTCGCCTGCGACTCTGGCTCGCTTGTGTTCTGGCCGTGCGCCCGTCCCGCGACGCGCTTCCCCCGGAAGGACAGCCCCATGACCGCTATCTGCATCGCCAACAACAAGGGCGGCGTCGGCAAGACGACTACCGCCGTCAATCTCGCGGCTGGCCTCGCCCGACTCAACTACAAGGTACTCGTCGTGGACGTGGATGGCCAGGCCAACGCCACCTACGCGCTGACGGGTCGGGTGCATCCGGCGCCATCGATCTATGATGTGCTGGTGGGCAACCGTAAGCTGGAGTCGATCCTCTGGCAGACCAACGAAGAGAATGTCTGGCTGGCGCCAGGCGATGGCCGCCTGCAGAACGCCGATGTGGAGCTGGCGGCGCGACCGGGGCGCGAGTGGCGGCTGGCGCGGGCGCTCTCTGGCCTGGAGTACCACTACATCATCATCGACACGCCACCTTCGCTGGGGGTGCTGACGCAGAACGCGCTGGCCGCCGCGAACAAGGTGGTGGTGCCAATCTCGCTCACCGAGTTCAGCCTGATCGGCATCGACAAGCTCGACGCGATCATCGAAGACCTGCGCGACCAGCTCGACCTCTCCGATCTGGAGATCGCGGGGGTCGTGGCGACCTTCTACGAGGACACGACGACCGCGCGCGAGACGTGGGGCATCCTCGAAAAGAAGTATGAGGAGCGCCTGCTGGAGACGCGCATCCCGAAGAATCTGGACCTGGAGAAGGCGCACCGTGAGCATGAGAGCGTGCTGAGCTTCGCGCCCAATAGCTCGGGCGGTATGGCGTATCTGGAGCTTGCACGGGAGGTGAAGCGTCGTGTCCCAGCGCACTCGCGGCCATACAACCGGCGCAGCGGCCAGGCCTACTAGCGCCGCCAACCACGCCGAGTCATCCGCCCAGCCCGCCGACGCTTCTGAGAGCGTGAACGACGCCGCGCCGCGCAAGGGCAAGCGCGCGGCGGCGCCATCCATGCCCACGCCCGCCAGCGAGCCAGAGCGCACGGAAGGCCTGCCACTCAGCCCCGATGCGCTGGCGCGGGCGCTGCGAGCGGTGGCGACGGAGCTGGAGCGCGATCCGGCGCTGGCCCAGCGGGTTGCCCAGGCCATCAGCGAGACTCCGGCGGCGGCTCCTGCGTCTGAGCGGAAGCGCAGTGGGTCGGCGCGGCGCAAGGTGACGCACGAAGAGCCAGCGCCGTCGACTATCGGGCGCAGCTTCCATCCGACCATCGTGACCGGCGTGGACGAGGCGCTCGGCCCCGGTGTGCCAGACCCCTTCGCGCTGCGCGAGCGGCTGGGCGAGGCCGGGCTGCATGAGGCGCTGGCCACGTTGCGACTTGGCTCGCTGCGCGCGATCATTCGCCAGCATGGGCTGGACCCGCACGGCGCGCTGGCCGCCGTGAACGACGCCGCCAGGTTGCGGGCGCACATTCTGGCGAAGACGGGCGCCCACGGCGCGTAAGAGCCCTTCCGCTCAGGTTATTGGCAATGACGCCAGGCGCGACCTCACCCCCTAACCCCCGCTCCCTGTGGGAGCGGGGGTTAGGGGGTGAGGTCTGCCACCACGCAAACGATCACGCCGGATCTGCTATTACCCCTTCTTGAACATTTTCTAACAACCATAATAGCCACCGTAGTACTTGAATACGGGATGGCTCCCGTCACCGAAGAAGTCGATGGCGATTGAACCTGACTTGCATCCCACGCCAAACGGCCCGTTGAAGCGGAACTGCCCGGTTCCGATCCCTTCGTCTGGAAACCAATCGGGAAAGTAGTTGGTCCACTCACTATGGTTGGCGAGGCTCCAGCCGAGATATTCGCTGCTATGTTCGTATGCGGTCGTGTAACTGGTGACGTGGGTATAGTCATAGCACCAATATTGGTAGAGGCTGTACGAGATGAGCGTGAAGCCAGCGTAATCAGTCCAGGTTTCGGTTCCACTGGCGGTCTGGCAGGGATCATCCGACGATACCTGGCCTACCTTGTGGTTCGGCTGGACAATCGTCAAATCGGCGCGGAAGCGAATCCAGCCCTTCGAGCCATCTGGCAGCCTGGTTGGCTGCACGATGTTCTGACCCCATGCCAGATCATATGGCTTGCCGTTGATGATCAGGTGAGCCGAGTTCATCGTAGTCGCGCTAGCCTGCGCGGACGCTGCGGTAACGGACTCCAGCGAGGTCATGAGCGCTGACGCGATCACGATAAGCGCAAGCATCCGTAGCGCTGCCCGATTGCGCATTATGTGTTATCCTTTCGAGTCTGAAGTGTCGCGAGATGAACGTCAGAGGCGCACGCGTACCAGTCTCCATCTAGCGTGAGACGCTGCGCATCATCAACCTTGCTTGCTACCTGTTAGAGGTAACGTTGCGTAGTGGATCGGGAACCAGAGCTAGACCACATGCTATGAGCGCTAGCAGAGCGCTTGGGATAAAGAGCAGGCCAATGCTGAACCCAGCGATGTACACCAGGATGATCAGTCCCGCAGTTGAGAGCCAGAGCGTCAAGCGACCCACCCACGCAAAGATCACACGAACTCGACGGCCAGTGCGGGAGACACTGGTTATGCCGTGCAGAAGCACGCCGACTGCAACCGCCGCCAGTACGGCGGCAAAGGCGAGAAATGCAGGCAGCCAACTTAGGTCGTGGGTCTGCCCGAAGTAACTGTAGCGGCCGTCGATGCTCGGCGATAGCAGCAGAGAGAGGAGGAGTGCGAAGCCTAGCGCACTGGCGCACACGCCTACTATCATCTCGAATATGCGCTGTACCACTTGACTCCTCCTGATGTGCGGACTCGTGCCTGCATCTGTATCGTGCGGCCAAGAGACGTACTGATGTACGCTAGTAGTCCCACTTCCAAGAATAGTACAGCGGTTGGCAGGTCTGCGAGAAATAGGGGCTCACACTGGCCGATTTGCTGCCAGTGAAGGTTCCATACGCGATGCTGCCGTCCCAAATCGTCACTTGATACCCGCAAAACAGCGTGTTCTGAAACGTCGCGTCAGTCCAACTCTCGACCGTTTGATGGCTCGGATCCGTGTAACCGCTGGTGCGACTCGCGTAAGATTCAGACCAGCCATCTATAGCCCACCACTCGTAGGCGCCACTGGCGTTGAACGATGTGACTGTGCTGCAGTTGTAGTTCCATGCAAGCGGCTGATAGACATCCGCCAGAGGCAGCCCAATTCTGTCGGTGAAATGGACATGAAGCTGCGTGCTTGCGCTGCCTCGACAGATATATTGCGGCGTAGCCGCTGGGCTGCTTTGAGTTGTTCCGATGGCCACGAGCTGCGTATGATCAGCGTCGCTGTACGCAATAAGCTGGCCTTCGGCGCTACCATGTCCCGAAGATGTTGCGCTGAGGGTCAACGGATACTCATAGTGGCCTCCGATCAGTTGCCCCTCCACCACGAAATAATGCACATCAATGAGTTTTTGTACCTCGGGTGATTGGTTGATGTTGACTAACCCTGTTGGCGCATACTCCTGTGCTGAAGGAAGTGACCTTTCATAGCCCCTGATCGAGAATGGGAGTTTGCTCGGAGATGCTACTGGCAGGCTTGCTAGAGTGATGTGGGGGGGAGTCTTGACGGGCGCGGCGTAGGTGGGCGTGGCGAGGCTGGCTGTGAGGGCCATAGCGCTCAAGAAGGCGATGAATGTCGATGCGAGACGTACTCTGATCTTCATTGCGTATCTTCCTTTTGTGGCTTGTACTTGACGACGCGACTCTGAGCGTCGCGAAGCGTCATGCCACATCAGACCAATGACCAGTGAGCGTTTCCTGCGCTGCTTCCCTCCTAGTATAGTGGAGTGTTACGCCTCCTTCCTTGCGAATTCGACTGCTGCTTAAAGAAGGATACTGTTATGCCACACGAATGTCAAGGTAGTGAGCAAGAGTCCGGTGTTGGGATGAGGGAGATTTCAACAGCTAGCGAAATTGATCCGAAGAGTTGTAGCCTTGCGCTGCCCAGGTGGCAGCGATGGAATAGAGGCGCATGTGGGTGGTGGAACCTGCGGGACTGCGCGTGCCGCTGCTGATCTTGTTGGTAACAACGGGCGAGTGGATGGCGCGTTCGGCCAAGTTGTTGTCGGGAGTGCGCCGGATTGGGCGACGCGGGTGAGGAGCGCCTCGCCAATGCGCCGCAGCCACCAGTTCAGCGCACGACAGGGATGTTTCTGGATGGAGGAGAACTAGAATCCAGGTCGTGGCTCTCGGCCAGGAAGCGCTGGCTCTGGGGCTGGCGCCACGCCGGGGTGGCGCGAGCGGCTGGGCGAGGCCGGGCTGCATGAGGCGCTGGCGTCGCTGCGCCTCGGCTCGCTGCGCGCGATCATCCGCCAGCACGGGCTGGACCCGCACGGCGCGCTGGCCGCCGTGAACGACGCCGCCCGGCTGCGGGCGCACATCCTGGCCAAGACGGGCGCCCACGGCGACTAATCAGGCGCGAGCGGCCATCCATTCCGCGCGAAGGCTTTGACAGGTCGGCGCTGGGGCAGGTATAATCGTTGAGAACGTCTGGCGGAAAGGGATAGTAGCGATACCATGAAGCGAACGTGGCAGCCAAAGCGCATTCCCCGGAAGCGCGAACATGGCTTTATGAAGCGGATGAGCACACACGACGGGCGCCGCGTGCTGAAGGCGCGCCGTCTCAAGGGCCGCTGGCGTCTTACCGTCGTCTAGAGCGGCCAGGGCGCGCATCCGTATACGCGGAATGCGTCTCGCGGTGTCTCGTGGCTGGGCGGTTTCGCCCCTGCGGCGCGCGAGGCGCATTTTGTGTGTCCGGCGGGGCAGCATGGCGGGCGCGGCGATGAGAGGTCCGGCGGCGTGGAACACGATGAGCGCATGGAGCGTACTACTGGACAGGAACGATTCCGGCGGGAGGCGCGGCTGCGCGCGTCGGGCGATTTCCAGCGGGTGCGGCGGCGCGGGCGTCGGCAGCAGGGCGCGTACCTGACGCTGGCCTATGCGCGGCGCGTGGCCGAAGCGGCGCCAGAGCATGGGGCGGAGGCGCGGCCCAGTCTGCCCTCGCGCATCGGCTTCTCGGTAAGCAAACGGGTGGGCAAGGCGGTGACGCGCAACCGTGTGAAGCGTCGCCTGCGCGAGGCCATCCGTCGTCGGCTGTGGAAGGCGCAGCCGGGGTGGGATATGATAGTGATAGCGCGCCCTGAAGCCGCTACTGCTGAGTATCCCGCCCTCGCGGGCGAACTGTATGACCTGCTCTCGCGGGCGCGCATCTTGCGGTGAGTCGGCGAGGGCGAAGATTCTGGCGAGATCCCAGGAAGGCAAGGCGCGAGCGCCATGAAGTATATCGGAATGGGGCTGATCCGGGCGTATCAGCTTACGCTGTCACAGGTGTTGCCGTCGAGCTGTCGGTTTACGCCATCGTGCTCGGCGTA
>DASVWQ010000309.1:0-14538 GCA_036393135.1 Ktedonobacterales bacterium | reverse complement strand
TCCAGGGATATCGATGGCGCATTCGCGAGCAAATCGCTCATGGTCCAGGTCGAGGACCTCATCGTTGAATCCCTGGAGCGCGCCTTCGGGAAAGGCAATCAACCTGACTGGCAAATCCAGGCTCGAAAGCCAGACGGCAGCGTTGGCGAGGTGGGAGAGGTGTTCCAGGTTGCGTTTGATGTCGGCGCGGGTACGAATACCGCGCACCGTGGGAATGAGCCCAACGGCTGTGTAGGGCTTAATCATCGGGCGCTCCTTTGGGGTATCGATAGTCGCGACACACTTGTCATAATGGCAGACATAATAGCAGATTCGAGTGGCGGGCGCGTGTCCGAGAATCAACCTATCCGGCCATCCTCATGCTCATCATGCTCATCGGCGCAATGCATCTGTGGTGACGCCTGTCACAGGGCATAGGTTCTTTGTAGCAGGAACCTTTGGGAGTGCTTTGTATTGTTACCCGCAGCGGCATCAGCACGACGGTGGCATGGATAACAGCATGCGCGCCACTGACCGACGTAAGATTGGCCCACGCAGCGCGGCGCGAGAGCGGGCGGGATTGGCCTAGCGTAGGCTCTGGCGAGGCGGCTCCCAGTATTGGCATCGACGCGCCCTCCAAGTGAGCTTCTTTGTAGCGTAGCATACGCCGCAAAGGTGGCGCGGCAAACACAAAGGACACGGAGTAGAGCGGAGGGTACGTAAAGAGCTGACATCGTGATCCGCAGCCGCTACAAACGCTATAATGTTGGAGCGTATCTATTGAGCCACGATGTGGCCCCCTGCTCCGCTGATCCCGTCGCAGGAGCATCATAGCGCCCCCGCGCACACTGTATGAGGCCCCAACACGAACGCACGGTCATGGGCGCGTGGATCTGCCGCGCGCCGTCTGGTGGCCGCAGGGCTTCGCCCTGGAGGTTGTCATGGCGCGAAACCCGTGGAACGCCTGGCTGGATAGTGATGTGAACGGCGTGCTGGCCGCGCTCGACACGCGACCATGGTCTACGCTCGCGGGCGCCATCCATCTCAAGCGGCGTGTCACGCGCGTGGCGGGCGCCGACGTCCACTATCAGGTGGCGGGACAAGGAGAGCCGGTGGTACTCGTCCACGGACTGTCGGGCTCCTCGCACTGGTGGATCCGTAACCTCCCCGCCCTGGCCAGCAGTTACACCGTCTATTTGATTGACCTGCCGGGGTTTGGCGCGATGTCTCAGCATCCGGGCCAGCTGACGCTGCCTGAGATGGCCGCGTGGTTGTTGCAGTGGATGGACGCCGTGCGCCTGGAGCATATCCGCCTGATTGGGCACTCGATGGGTGGCGCCATCGCTATCCAGTGCGCCGCGCAACGTCCCGCCGCCATCTCCCATCTGGCGCTGGCGGCGCCCGCCGCGATTCCCGTGGGACATCCGACGTTGTGGTCATACATGCCACCACTTGTGAAGGCGGTTGCGGCCATGACACCCTCCTTCCTGCCAATCCTCGCCTATGATGCGCTGCGCGCCGGTCCATCGACGCTGCTCCGTACGTCGCGCGCCCTGCTCACCCATGATGTCCGTGATGAACTGAGACAGGTTACGGCGCCCACCTTGCTCATATGGGGGCAGCGGGACTCGCTTGTGCCGCCATCATTGGGACATGTGATGCGGCAAGAACTAGCCCATGCTGAGCTGCACGTTCTCGATGGCGCGGGACATGTGGTGATGTACGACCGCGCGGCGACGTTCAACCGGACGGTCCTCGCGTTCTTCGCGGCGACATCGACGGGCGGGCGCGCGCAGCCACAGGCGTGATCGCGCCCTCGGCGAGGCGCAGCGGCGCAGGCGCGCCGCCACGACGCGGTATGGCACACCGCATGCGCTCTCGCACACACGCACAGGAGTTGTGGCGGCGCGCCTGGGCCAGGCAAGCGGCGCTAGCGCGTCGTTCTGTACGGCGGCGCACGAAACACTGACGCAAAGGACAGCGTGGTCGTGGTGGACGTTCCCAGCCCCACAGGTAGGCGCGCTACATGCGCCGAGCGGACACGAGCCGACCTGGTAGAGGCAATGTCATCAGTGTCGTCCAAGGATGCGCGGAAGGCTTCTGATAGGTGTTCGATGCTGGTGGACGCGGGAACTCTCCGCTGGGGCGCTCTCATCGTAACGGCAGGCGCGCTGTGAGGCAAGAGGCTGAAGGTGGGTACGATTCAATACGCGGAGGCGAGCGTGGGCGGCAGGCGTGAGCCGCTTGCCAGCGTCGATTCAGCGTGGCTGCGGATGGACGAGCCGGGAAACCTCATGATCGTCACCTCGGTGCTGGTCCTCCGGGAGCCGATTCCTTTCGCGCGCTACCGGGACCTCGTCGCGAGCCGCCTGGGCGCGCTCCCCCGGCTTCGAGAGCGCATCGTCAAGCCAAGGACAGCATCCGGACCGCTGGTGTGGGAAACGGATCCGCGATTCGACCTGTCCTACCATTTCCGAGTCGCGCCACTCGAACGGCCGGACCAGATGTCGCTGCAGGCGCTTGTCGGGCGGCTGATGAGCGACCCGCTCGACCCGCGCCGACCGTTGTGGCAGATCCACTTCGTACCTCAGTACCAAGGCGGCTGTGCAGTCATCAGCCGCTTCCATCATTGTGTCGGTGACGGCCTCGCGATGCTCTACGTGCTACAAATGCTGACTGACGACCCACCGACCGAGTTGACGAACGCGCCTCCGGCGCCGCGACCGGGCGCCAACCACAAGGCATTCGAGTGGCCGCTGAAGCAGTCCGCCCCACCGCTAGTCTCCTTCATGCGCTCGGTCGGAGGAAGTCTCGCGCGCAAGGCGAAGGCGCTCACCACTCATCCGGCGAGCGCGCTCGATGCAATGCGCAATCTCGCGCTCGGCGCAGGCACGGTCTGGAAGCTCCTGTTCATGAGCTCCGATTCGCACACCGTATTCAAGGGCCCGCTGTCCAATGAGAAGCGCGCCGTCTGGTCGCATCCGATACCCATTGACACGCTGAAGGCCATCGCGCGGGCAACTGGCTCCACGATCAACGACGTGGTCCTGGCCGCCCTTGCCGGGGGACTGCGCCGCTACCTGGTCGCGCACGAACAGCAGGTGGCGGGCGTCGAGCTGCGCGCCCTCGTGCCGGTCAACCTGCGGCCGATCGAGGAAGCGTCCGAGTTGGGCAACCGCTTTGGCCTCGTATTCGTGCCGCTACCGCTCGGCATCGTCGACCCGCTCGACCGTCTCTTTGTGGTGCGCGAGACGACGCGGCAGATCAAGCGATCGCCCGAGCGGTTGCTGACGTTCTTGCTGCTCCGGTTCCTGGGCATCGCGCCATCGCCACTCTTCGAGATAGTGGTCAACCTGTTCGCCCGTCGTTGCACGGTGGTGCTGACCAATGTGGTGGGTCCTCGCGAGCCACTACGGATGACAGGAACGACGCTGAAGCAGGTGATGTTCTGGGTGCCCTGCGCAGGGCGCCTTGCGGTGGGCGTCAGTCTGTTAAGCTACACCGGCAATCTCTGGATCAGCATCGCGACCGATGGCAGGCTGGCGTCAGATCCGGGAGTGATCCTCGACGGGTTCGAGTCGGAGATCGCAGCTCTCGTCGAGCGTGTCAGGTAGGCGCCGCTGGAACAGCCGCCCCAGGCCGCGCCGACGCCCCGCCGAGGATCTGCGCACGCGCCTCCAACTCGCGGCCTGCGCCTTCCGCCGCGCGCTGAAGCTGGCGGGCGCCATCGCCGCGCATCCTGGAGGTCAAGGTGATGCGGCGCTCGACGTATCATGCTGCACTTGATAGATAGTCACCCAATACCACTTGTTCTGAAACTTGGCGATAGGAACCGCGTGCCGCAGCGCAGTCAACAACAGCGTCATGTGGAAGCCGTTGGCGTCAATAAACGTGTCGCTGTCAGCCATGATGTAGTCGACGTTGCGCCAGTCATTGTGAAATACCCCGCCGCCAATGGCCGGGTCAGTGGCCACGACCCAGTACATCTCCACGTAGTCAAACGGGGCGCCATACGTAGCCCCCAACCCGCCTACAGACCGCATGTCGAGCCATTCGTAATGGCTGACGATGATCGTCGCCGAGCGTGGGACATGTTCGCCCATCCACTGGATGGCCGCGTACTGAGGGCCAGTCTCATTCGCCGTGAAATTCGTGTTATTCAGTTGGAGATCGGATGGCAGCAGGGCGACGAGAGCAATGAGCGCAACGGCGGGCGCCATCCAGGAGCCGACTGTCCACTGTCGCCACCAGCGGGCACGCGCAATGAACGCGATGACCTCATACACGCATAACGCTATGCTGAGCGCCAGCAAAGGAATCAGGGGAATAATGTAGTATGCGAAGGTCACGCCACCGCGAGCGAGGAACAGGAGATAGATCAGCGGCAACAGCGCGATGACACGATACACTGGTCGTCGCCAGCCAATGACCAGGTTGGCGGCGATCGTCGCCAATCCACCCAGTATCAGCAGCCCATCGGTATGCTGCCAGAACGTCCATTGCTCTTCGAATGATCCCTGGTTGCTTCCTCGCCCAGCCTGGAGAAAGAATGTCTCGATCATGCTCACGTGCGGATTGCTGCCGCCAAGGAGCGTTCCGGAAGGGAAAAGCTCATTCTTCAGCGCCGCAGCCAGCACGAATAGAGATGGCAGCGCAATAGTGAGGTAGCCGAAGACAGTCACCATATACCGGCGCTGAAACGCTGACGCCTCAAGCCACACGCCATACACAAAGACCGGCAGGAAGATCACGACCGTCTCTTTGGAGAGCACAGCCGCCCCAAAGGCAAGTGCGCTGGCGATGATCCAGCGCATACGGCTCTCACTGGCGACCAGAAGATAGAACGACAATAACATCCAGCATGCGGCGAAATTGTCCAGCAGGACCTCGCGCTGGAAATACACGCCGAGAGGCGAGAATGAGAAGAGCGCGACCGCCAGCAGCGCTGGCCACACGCTCCCCGCGATCTTGCGCGCAATGAGGTAGACAAACAGGGCCGAGAGCGCGTAGATGACCAGCATCAGGACGCGACCGGTGTTGATAGCTGTGCCAAAGGTGAAGAATCCACCAGTCAGCTGACACCAGGCGGCGATGAGTATCCACCCCAGCGGTGGATGCCCATAGGTGTAGGTGTAGGGATAGATCTGGCCATGCGCTACCGCCCATGCGGCGGACATATAGACGCCTTCGTCGCCCTGGTATCGTGGATAGCTGAACAGGTTCCAGGCATGAGCGACGACCCCGGCGCCAATCATGACGGAGACACCGGCAAGCTCGGCCTGCTTCCAGATGAGCGACGGCAGCGCCCGCGCGATGTTGCGCGCACGCGCCCCAAGCTCCCTCAGATCGAGAGAGCGCGGGGACCGTCTGCTCCGTCTGGCAGGCGCGGCAATGCTGCTCGTCATGCGACATACTCCACTTTTCTGTGCGCCCCGACATGGGCTGTCTTTTCCCAGTTCGTTTGCTTGCGAATCTGACGGATGATGGCCCGAAAAGCTGCGAATGCGAGCAGCCATTGATATGGAGCGAATCCGATGATCGTAAGCGCGAACGTGCTCAAGGTGAATTCACGTCGCTGTGCGCGTATGAACTCCGCCAGGCCCACAACGTCAAGACACAGTTGCAGGCCAAACATGTAGAGGGGCGCAAATGTCAACATCGCCAGAAGCACGGGAAGCTTGACCATCAGCATCATGGCCAGCGAAATTGGCAGCATCACGGCGAACGCTGCCTGGATGAACGGCCCTGAAAGGATGTATGCGGCGAGCATGCGCTGTGAGCGGGTCGGCAGGTATTTCCAGTCACCTTTGCGCAATACCTGAAAGAATCCCTGGTGCCAGCGAGTTCGCTGTTTCATGAGCATCCGCGCGGAATGGGGAGTCTCCTCGCGGGTAACATGCTCGTCATCGCAAAGCACACGGATTCGCGCGCCTGACACGCTGAGCCGAATGCCAAGATCAGCATCCTCAGTCAGGCAGTCTTCATCCCATCCCCCCAGCCGCTGCAGGACACGGCGCTTCACAAAGACCGTATTGCCGCCGAGCGGGATCAGGCCGGAGCTACTGAAGAAATGGAGGGAAGACTTGAACCAGAAGTAGTACTCGAGCACGTTGAGCGCGCTGAACCAGTGCGTGTCGTAGTTCATCAGGTAGACACCGCCCTGCACCACGTCCGTCTCCTCGCTCATGAACGTGGTGTTGATGATGTTGAAGATGTCCTCATGCGGCTCGTCTTCCGCGTCGAAGACGGTCACGACATCTTTGTCCGCAACCTGCAATCCCTTATTCAATCCATGCGGCTTATTGATCGGGCCATCCCTGAAAATGATGAGCCGGACGTGCTCCGCGCCCGGCTGAGCCAGGCGCTCACGCACTTTGTCAATCGTGTCGGTATCGCCGATCTCACAGATGACCAGCACTTGCAGGAGTGACTGGGGATAGTTGACCCGGCATATCTTGTCAATCGTGTCGGCGATCACCGCTTCTTCGTTGCGGGCAGGGAGGAGCACGGTAAACGATGTCGTAGGCGCGGCGTACCTGCCAGGGCTGCGATTGAGCTCGGCGCGATCAGCCTCTTCCCAGATGAACAGCTGCATGCGAAGACCCAGCAGACTCTGTGCGGCCATCAGGCAGATGATACCTGTATAGATCCCAAGCAGGACGCCACCCATCACGAATACCTCCTCGTCGCATTCCCACGCTTCCTACGCCGGATGAATAGGAATCAACTCCTGCTCTGGACAGTGGCGCGCTGACACGCCCTGTTCCGCTCGATGTCGTCAAGGGTTCCGCAAATCAACAGAATCCAGAAATATGGGCCCCGTATATGGCGGCGCCTGTATCGTCCCGAGCATCATGACGCCCAACTGGCGTATCGGCGTATGCGCCTGTGCGGGAATTTGAAAGGCAAGCGCCGTCCAGTTGGCGGCATTCAGCGCCAGGTATGGGCCGCTGTACCATGTGTATGTGGAGTCCAGGATGTAGATAGTCGCAAGGAGCGAGGGCGCGCCGGCTGGCGCGTAGAGATGCGCAATTACTTTCGTGCCTGGCTTGGCCGCTGACAGCAGTGTGGTATAGACGAAGGCTTGCTGTTTCGCCGTCACGCTTGTCACCTGAAACTCCAGCGCGCCCTGGCCCTGGAACACGTGGGTATTGTTCGAGATGGCGCTGGTGGCGGCGCCACGCGCCAACCATCCATCGCTATCGAATTCAAAGGCATAGGTGGCTGTGTCCTTCGCCACAGGCTGCCCAGCCGCTTGAAGACCAGGCACTGGCATAGGGAGGGCGCCTATGAGCAAGGTGAAATCCAACAGGCCAACGACCAGCGCGACCAGACTCGCTCCCAGCGTCAGCCACTGGATCAGAGTAAGATGCTCGTGCGCTGCGTGAGCGCCGCGCGCACTCGCCGCGGTCGCTTCTTGATCCGCTGCGCTGGCCCTGACGGGATGGATAAACGCGAGCGCGTCACTGAGGCCAGGGTGAAATCTGGCGCGGATTCTTCGCATGTGTCCACTCCTTAGCGACAAGCTGCGAAAGGTCCCCCTAGGGCAAGGTCTGAGCGGTAAGTGGCTGCGAGACAATTCTGCCCATGTCACCGTGCGCCAGCATGGTGGCTGATGGCCCGTAGGTGTAGGTCTGACCAGAGCCACCCGGATACACCACAGCGCAGACAGTGGTGTACGGTGGCACATCCAGGCGCATGTCACGCCAACCGCTGAAGGCTTGCCCTGGGGCGATGGATACCATCGCGGCGTTTGGCGACTTGTTGACGAACATCAGCGTGATGACGTCATGGCTTGGCGATGTCGCCGCATAGACACTGACAGGGCCCGGCGTGCCGCCCACCTGGATGACGTCCTTCGCCATGTGGCTGTAGAGCCGCATGACGTAGTAGAGCGGTGTCGGGTTGCCAGCGAGGGTCAGCAACATATCCTTCAATGGCAGGCCGCGCGCCGCGAAGAAACCAACGATATTGACCTGCGCTTCCTGCAGGGCGCCGAGATTGTCGGCCCACCAGAGCGCGGCGGTCAGCAAATCATCGCTCGCATGAATGCTGGTGTTGATCTCTGTCACCGCAATGGGCAGCCTGGCTCCCATAATCTCCTGGATCGCCATCCGGATCGCGGGCAACGTGTAGCGCCATGCGTTCGCGGAACTGAGCGTCAGACCAAGATCGCCTGTAGTATTGCCGAAGGTATAGGAATGGAATGAAACACCGTCAAGGATCCGCGTATGATGCGCCTGCTCATATGCGGCGATCCCTTTGAGGAATCCCGTGAGCCAGGGAGTTCCCGTGGAATCGACGGGCGTATCCAGGCCGTTGATGTCGCTGAGCTCTGGCCCATAGATCTGAATAGTCGGGTCAACAGCCTTCATGGCGGTAGCGTAGACTATGAAGTCACGCGCATAATCACTCACTGTGTAGCTCGGACCGATCAGATCAGGCTCATTGCCGATCACCCAGAAACGCACGGGAAGAAAGGGCGCATTGGGAGTGCTCGCGCGGTTGGGATCATTGGCGTGGTTGCAGTAACTGACCAGGGCGGCGGCCTGGCCGGGCGATCCACCTTGCAGCCGCACCTGCATCAAGGGCGCGGCGTGGGTCTCGCGCGCGAGCGTCAGAAACGCGCTAACCTGGGCGAATGAAGCGGTGTGTTCCTCGCCCCACGCGCCGCCCGGGAACCTGAGCAAGGTAACACTCGCTCCCTTCAGCCCGGAGATGGTCCTGGCGTCATACGGCATGAAACCATATGCGCCATCGAGCGCCTGCGTGGCTTCTTCCGGAAAGACATTGACGCCATAGACATACGGGCTGCGCGGCGCGCTGGCGCGGGGATCTATCGTCACTGGCTGCTGGTTGTCGATGCGCACGGTAAGCGTGCTGTCGGCGCCCATATAGGCGGATGTGATGCGCACGCCCGCGATGAGGGTAGCGACTACAGCAATCGTCACGCCGAGGCTGAACAGGCGCGCGCGCCGCGACTTCGTGCGGCGGGTATAGAGCTGGCCAGCAATGTTCCGGCGATCTCCGGACTCCGACTGATGTGGACTAGACTCAGCGACGGCGCCAGGCTTAAGAATGGGCTTCGTGGATGGGGAAAGTTCGGAGTTTACACCAATTCGCTCACGCACAACCACTGCGCTCGCATCCTCGTCGTTCTCGTCGCTCTCGCCGCTCTCGTCGCTCTCGCCGTTCTCGCCGTTCTCGCCGTTCTCGTCGCTCTCGCCGCTCTCATCGCGATCCATCCCTGGAGAGATGAGTATAACCCTGGAACTGGCGGTGTTTGGTTCGCTCGGAGCGCCGTTTGCGCCGCTTATGGATTCGGCCAGGCGGGAGGCGGATGACACGGTTTGAACCACGGCTTCAGGCACGAGCCGCTCAGTCGCGGGTAAGCGCGCGGTGGCCCGTTGATCGGAACGCGCAGTCCCAGCGCGAGATGCACGGCTGCCAGCTTTCTGCCGTGTTTCGGGGCGCGTGCGGGGTCGAGAAGATTGGGCCTTGCGGCGATAGCGGGGTCCACTCCGTTTACTGACGAACGTCACCCCGAAGCGCAAGCTCACATACGCGAGACACAGCGCCAGATAGACGGCCACCATGATTCCAGCGCCCTTATAGCGCCATCTCTGTGGATGCATGATGCGCACGGCGCCTCCGCTCGCCACCTTATCTGCCGCGCCTACCTTGCGAGGCAGCCAAATCCGTTTGTCTTGAACGTCAGGATGGAACGCTCCCTCACGCTGGCCGCCAGAGTCGCATCGCGCGCCCGGAGCAGCCCGCATCAGGCGCATCGCACGACGGGCGGCGTGGGCGCTCACGATCCGGGACACAATGAACCAGGCGGTCTTCCCGAATGTGCGCGAACGCATAGCCCACGTTGTGAACGCCGCTGGTCAGCGCGCTGGCGGTGTGGGGGAAAGCTGTGAAACGTCTGCTCTATGGTGAGCCTCGGAGCGTTCTTGCTCCGAGGCTCTCGTCTATCCGTAAATGAACTGACTGCTGTCTGGATGTCGCTACTCGTCGTGCCTACAATGACTGACGCCGCTCAATAAATATAGAGCAGTGGCAAGGCCGCCCATTATGTCTATACGTATCACCCGGCAAGACTTTGGTATCCATCACGCGCCTGGTGTGGTTCTGGCGATTGTGGCGGCTGGCGCGGGTGTCTGGGCCGCAGGTATAGTACTGGCATTCCTCCAGCGGAGCGATGCGAAGGGCAGAGAGAGGGATGGAATCTCCTGATCCGTTCCTTCGACTCCTCCAGCGCGAATCAGGACGCAGTTCGCGCGCTGCGATGAATCACGTAATCGGGTTGTGCCAATGGCCCAAACTAGCAGGCGACAGCAATTCAAGGTGCTACGCAGCGAGACAGCCTTGTCCGCGACCGACGCCAGCGCGCCAGCGCAGACACCCCAGGCCTGGCGACGCTTTGCGCCTGCCGCGTCAATCATCGGACTCATCGCGGTGGCCGCTGTTCTCCGCTTCATTGGCATTACCCACCAGAGCCTGTGGCTGGATGAAGCGTACAGCGCCTATCTCGCCGCGCATCGCTTCCCCCAGATACTCGCTTTCACAGCCAGCTCTGACGCGCATCCACCGCTCTACTATCTTGTTTTGCATGTGTGGATGCTTGTCGGAAGATCGGCGCTGGCGTTGCGCGCGCTGTCGGCAGGGGCCAGCCTGGGCGCGGTGGTGATGACCTATGCGCTTGGGCGGCGCCTGGCCAGCGCGCGTGTGGCGCTCCTGGCCGCCACGCTGATAGCGCTCTCCGCCTTTCAGGTCTGGTACGCGCAAGAAGCGCGCATGTACGCGCTGACTACGCTCGCCGTACTCATCGCGATGTGGGCGTTCGTGCGCGCGTGCGAGACACAGCGAACGTTGTTCTGGTCGCTCTTCACCTGCGGTATGCTTGCCGCCATCTACCTGGATTACACCGCATTCTTCGTCTATACCGCCCTGCTCGTCTGGTTCCTGCGGACTGGCTGGAATCGTGTAGAGATCCGTCAACCCTTCGCGCTCAGTGGCGCCGCCATTTTGCTGGGCTACCTGCCGTGGCTTCCTTCATTGTGGCGCCAGATGTTTATTTTCGGCAGCCTGACCTCGTGGGTGGGTTCAGCCAATGGGAGCGGCCTGACTGGGGCGCTCACCGACCTGTTCTTCAACCGCTCTCATTTGCTCCTGCCGGATGGCGGAGCGCTCGCCACGCTCGCGACGATGGGCAGTGTGGCTGTCGCGGCCGTCGCCCTGTGGGCGCCCCGGCGCGCGCCCGCATATCCGCTGCTAGCCTATTGGTTCGGCTGGCCCTGCGCGCTGGAGTTGGTGGCCGAAATCCTGAACCATCCGCTCGTCATCGCCCGCACCCTGATGGTGACGCAACCGGCGCTGTTCCTCTTGCTTGCGCTCGCCGCCGAGGTGTTGTGGAATCCGGGACCCGGCGCACATACGCTCATGCTCCGGCGCATACTGTTGGTGATCGCGCTTGGCGTCTTCGTCGCGACGAATGTCGGCGCTCAGGTCGCGAGCTGGAACACCACACTCAAGGAAGACTGGCGCGGCGCGGCAGCCATCGTCGCAGCGCAAGAGCGCCCGGGCGACCTCGTGCTGTTCAACGCCTACTTCACTCAAATGCCATTCGATTACTACTTCGCCGCCAGCCAGCGAGCGCATCCTGATGTCGTCGAGCGCGGCTATCAGGCGGAGGAGTCGCTGCTGTTCGCGAATCTGGCGCCAGCAAAGCAAGGCATGGTCTCAGGCCCCGAATTATCCAGCTATGCGCGTGTGTGGGTGGTGCTGAGTCACGCTGGCGCGCCAGATGATCAGGCGGTTCCACCCTGGTTGGCAGCGCACGATCAACTCGTCAGAAGCTGGCGGTTTGTCGGCGTCACCGTGCGTCTGTACCAGGTTCCAGATGAGCCGCGCGGTGGAGAAGCGGCAGGCAGTGGCTCACACATGACGTGATGCCGTAACGTAGCGCGCTGGTAACGCTGTCGAGCTATCAGGCGTTGTCTCACTGGCGATGATGCAAGATCATTCCTGGTGGTCTATCACATGTCTTGCCGCCCGGCGCCTCCAGCTCGCCAACCTCCCCAACATCGGGCAGGCGCTCCTGATTGGGAGCATCGTCACGTTCAAAGGCGCCCTTGCGCGCATACGCGAGGCGCTCCTCCTTTGAGCGCGCTCATAACGGGACCAACGCTGACGGTGACAGACGGACGCGATGCGGTCCGTCTGTGCGATAGGCTCTCGACCGATGAGCAGCGCAGAGGGCGCGAAGCTGGAAGTCGTTACGCTCCCCGCTCCGCGTCCTCTTGCGCGCTCTGTCATGGCCAGCCGCTAGCCGCCGATGGTGTACCAGGGGTTGTAGCCGCCGCTCACGCCGACCACACCACTGCCGCCGCGCGTGAAGCGATAGAGGACGCCTGTGGTCACGCCTGGCTCGGTATTCGCGGCATCGATGGTCCCCGCCCAGAACTGCGAGCTATCCCACTTCCAGACGGGATAGTTGTAGGTGTCGGGTGAGTAGCCATGGAAGGTAGGATCTCCCGAACCGCCGGGCGATGAGACGCTGGCGGAGAGCGTCGCGGGCGAGGGCAGCGCATTTGTGAACGCGAGCCACTGGCCATCTGGCGAGAACTGCATCTTCACGAGCTGGTTCGTCACCATGTATTGCGCGATGTGCGAGGCGCCGGAGCCATCGGCGTTGGCGTAGTAGATGTGCGAGCTGGCGATGCCACCGCTGGGCGATATTTTTGCCGTCACCACCTGATAGGCGATGTGCGAGCCATCGGGCGAAGCGTCCCAGCCGGGCGTGTGGAAGTCGCCGGGCGAACACTGGCAGGTCCCCCACGCGCCCAGGCTGACCGTACCGCTGATCGCGCTATGCGTGCCGAGGTTATAGCGGCGCAGGGTGTAGGGCCACGACGACGTGGACGAGGTGTTCACACTGTCCCAGAAGAGGGTCGAGCCACGCACGGCCCCCTCGACCCCACTCGAGATGCCCAGAAGCTGCGACGCCGACCCCGCGCCGATGTGGTAGGTGTAGGCGCTGCCGCCCTGGTTGATGAACCAGATGTTGGAGTTATCGAGCCAGCCAGCGTCGCGCTGCGTGGTGCGAATCTCGTTGATCGAGTTGTTCGGCACTGTGCTGATGGCGCCGTTGGAGACGGTGATGATGGAGACGGGGCCGTACATATTGCCATCGCCACAGCCAAAGCTGCCCAGCGACGCGACGATGTGGGTCAGGTTGGGCGAGAAGACCGGCGGACTCCACGCGACTTCAGTATTGCAGCCCGTGGTGGATGGCGGGCCGATGTGGGTGATCTGGATGGGGGACGCGCCATTCAGGCTGGCCCAGATCTGCGGCGCGTGGTGGCTATCATACTGGAACCAGGCGAAGGCGTGTGGCGGCGCGGAAGCGGGCGCCGGGGTCGCCGTCGGGCCAGAGCCATGCGATGTGGTCGCGGTGGCCGTCGGCAAGCCTGAGGTCGAGCCGCCGCCATTGGTCGAGCTACCACCGCTGGATGTGGCGCCGAGAGAACAGCCAAGGATTGGGAGCGCCACGCTCAGCAACAATAACAGACCGAGTTTTGCCAGGGATGGCTTGCGCGCCAGCTTGGTCTCCATAGTTCCTCCCCCATACACGGACGCCCGGTGTGGAGGACAGCGCGCCACCCCACCACACGTCCCGCGCTCCACAGCGCCGCCGCTGGCACATGCCAGGTACTGGGCGCCGGAAGCTCGCGCGAAGTGTACATTGGAGAAGCGTGAGGAAGTATGCCGTGCGTCACAGCAAGCGGTAAGCATTCTGTGACGCACGGCACAATCCGTCCTGCGGCGGTGTCAGCGCGAGAGGAAAACGACGCGATTTTCCCACGGCGAGGAGCCGAGAGCAGCGAGCAGCCGCGTGAGCGCGCGGCTCAATCCGCCGATGTCATTCTGGGCGATGCTGCGCTCGTCCACCAGCACGACGCCACCATGACTGGCGCCCTGCTCGGTCAGCCGCTTGAGCAGCGGCGGGATCGTGGGCAGGTCACAGGTTACGAACGTCCAGCCATCCGCATACGCCGCCTGGAGGATGCGATCGTCAGCGGCCTCGAGGTAGGCTCCGCCCTGCCACTCGCGCAGAGCGATCACGGCGACGCCCGCTTCTCCCCGCTCACGCGCGACGGCGGGCGAGATATGTTCGTCGAGGAGCAGCTTCACTGGCCAGGCTCCGGCTCACCCGCCGCGAACCGCTCCATTCCGGGCAGCATCGCCGCGAGCGCCGCATGTGTTGGCTGGCTATCGGCGATGGCGGCCTCGATCTCCTCAGGGTAGGCGGCGGCATAGGTGAGCGCGGCCTGAACCTTCACCACTGGCCAGCCCAGGCTCTCCGCCACACGCGCCACATCACCATCATACGCGCGGGCCAGCTTCACCACCTCCCATACAGCCAGTCCCGACCCCTGGATGTAGGCCTGGCGTCCGACCTCCGACCCGCGAAACTGGATGAACGCGAACTCGGCGGCGCGCAGGGCTTCTTCGAGCAGCATGGCCGCTGTCTCACTGGCGCTCTTGTTCAGG
>DASVWQ010000308.1:0-2181 GCA_036393135.1 Ktedonobacterales bacterium | reverse complement strand
CCCCCGGCGTCGCTGGCGTATTTCAGCGCCTCGGTGTAGACCGGCTGAACGGTGAATTGCCCGGTGTAATCACGCGGCGCGGCGTCGCTGGCCTTCGCTGTGGGGCAGACCAGCGCGCCCGCCAGCCCGCCGAGCTTGCCGTGGAACCGGCTCAGCGCCACCGGAGCCAGCAGCGCCAGCGCCACACAGACAATCAGGTTGACCGCGACGCCCGCCGCCACGATCCAGACCCAGCCACGCCGTCGCCGCCCATCACCCGCCGAAGGAATCGCCATCGCCGCCTTGCTCCCTTGCTCGCCACGCCATGACCTATCGGCGCTCCAGTCGCGCCAACACGCATTCAGTATAGACCAGCCTGCAAGCTGGCGGATGACAGGCGCGCGGCGCTGGCGTGATGCTACGGCCAGCGAGTACACTATGCGGGGCGGGCGGCGACGGGGCCGCGCGCGGAAGGAGGAGAGCGCCATGCCACGCACGAGGTCTCTGCCGAGGCCCCTGCGCGTCGGCCTGATCGGCCATCCAGTCGATCACTCGCGGTCGCCCGCGATGCAGCAGGCCGCCTTCGACGCGCTGCGCCTCGACATCCGCTATGAGCTGTGGGATACGCCCGCCAGCGACCTGCGCAAGCGGATCGAGAGCCTGCGCCAGCCCGGCTACCTCGGCGCCAACGTGACCATCCCCCACAAGATCGCGGCCCTCCCCTACCTCGACAGCCGCGCAACCACGACGCGCTGGCTCGCGGGCGCCGTCAACACCATCGTGCGCGAGGAGACGCCAGCGGGCAATGTGCGGCTGGTCGGCCACAACACCGATACCACCGCCCTGCTGCGGATTCTCGATGAGCAGCAAGTCTGGCGCCCCGACCTGCGCGCGCTGGTGTTGGGGGCGGGCGGCGCGGCGCAGGCGGCGCTGGGGGTCATCCTGCTGCGCGGCGGGCAGCCGTGGGTCGCCGCGCGCAAGCGGTCCGCCGCGCGCCAGGCGCTCGAGGCGCTCTACGCCCGCCGCGACGAGGCCAGCCATGAAGTCAGCAGCGGAGCGAGCGGCGCCTTCCCCGCTGTGGGCGTCGCCACGCCCGACCGCATGAAGGACTACGCGCTGGCCCTCGACGACCACGACGCGCTGGCGCTGGCGCTCGCCGAGACACGCCTGCTCATCAACGCGACGCCGATCGGCACAGGCGACCCGCAGGCCGCGCCGATCCCGATCGACCTGCTGCGACGCCTGCCACGCGACGCCTTCGTGCTCGATATGGTCTACAATCCACCAGAGACGGCGCTGGTCCGCGCGGCGCACGCGGCGGGGCTGCGGGCGATGGGCGGCCTCTCCATGCTGCTCTACCAGGGCGCCGCCGCCTTCACCCTCTGGACCGGCTTCGAGGCGCCGCTGGCCGCCATGCGCGCCGCCCTGGAAGGGTGAAGCGCGGGCGGTCGCGGTCATCCATGACGGGCGCACACGACATGAGACGGGGCGAGGAGTCGCGGCCCTGAAACGGGCGATGCGCGCCAGGCATCACATCGTCCGCTTGCTACGAATCGTGAAAGATCGTGGCAGATCCAGCAAGCGCAACGGTAAAACCGAGGCCGAGGGCCATCCCACCATTACGCCGGGTCGCCATCGGCGCGGGTCAGCGCGGGCAGCAGGCCGTGGCGCAGCAGCCAGGCGCGGGCGCGCGGCGCGGCTTCCGGCGCGATGGTCGCCGCTGTCGGCGTGAGGCGGCGCACATCCCAGCCAGCCGAGGCGCGGTCGGCCAGCAGCGCGTCCAGCGTCTCCGGCGCGGCGACCTCCAGCAGCGCGGCGCCCTCCTCCAGCCGCAGCCGCCCGGCCAGCCGCTCCCAGTCGGCCAGCGGCGCCCGCAGCGTGGCGGGCAGCGGCGCGCCAACCAGCCGCTCCAGCCGCCGCGCCACCTCCGTCGCATCCCAGCCGAAGTCGCGCGCCCCGGCCAGCGCCGCGCGGGTCAGGCGGTAGCGCGCCGTCTGGCTGAGCGCCTCGCGGCTGGCGCAGAGGTCGAGCGTCAGCAGCTCCGGCGCGCTGAACGGCGGGTAGGCGATGACGCTGAGGTCAGACTGCGCCACAACCCGGCCATGCGGCTCGGCCAGCTCCGGCGCCTCCGCCTCGCCCTCGCCGCGCTCCTCGCGTAGCGCCGCGCCCGGCAGCCCCGCCAGCCATTCGCCCGCCGCCTCA
>DASVWQ010000307.1:0-2341 GCA_036393135.1 Ktedonobacterales bacterium | reverse complement strand
GTGCGCTCGTTGTACTCTTTCACGAACTGCATGATGTTGATGCCGTGCTGGCCCAGGGCCGGGCCAATCGGCTGCGCGGGGGTCGCCTTGCCGGCGGGAATCTGTAGCTTGACGACGCCCCTGACTTTCTTCGCCATGTCTGCTCCTCAATGAGGTCACTGGGCGCGCGAACGCCCTCCCTCTGGCCAGCGGCGCCAGCGCCACACATCGTGACGGGACCGCAAGCCTCTGACATACACAGTATAGGACGAGGCAACCCGCTGGCCGCCACACCGTCCCATTCCGTCGCGCGCGCGCCTGCGAGGCGCGCGGCTTCCGCTCCGCTACATCTTTTCGACTTGCAGGAAGTCGAGTTGCACGGGTGTCTCGCGTCCGAAGAAGGAGACGAGCACCGTCACCTTCTGCTTCTCCGCGTCCACCTCGCTCACCGTGCCGATGAACTCGGCGAACGGACCGCCGATGACCTTGACGCTCTGCCCGGTGATGAAGACGACCTTCGGCTTGGCCTTTGGCTCTTCGCCCTTCGCGGGCGTCCGCAGGATGTAGGCGAGGTCGGCGTTCGAGAGCGGCGCCGGCTCGTTCTTGCCGCCGACCATGCCGCCGACAAAGCCCGTCACGCCCGGCGTATTGCGCACGGCATGCCAGGTGTCCGCCGTCAGGACCATATCCACCAGCACATAGCCGGGATAGACCTTGCGCGCCACCGTCCGCCGCTGTCCGTTCTTGACCTCGACCTCGTTCTCCATCGGCACGACCACCTGATAGATGAGGTCTTTCAGGCCCATCGAGACGATGCGCGCCTCCAGATGCGTCTTCACCTTGTTCTCGTAGCCCGAATAGGTGTGAATCGCGTACCAGTGGCGGTCCGGGTTGACTGGCTCCTCTGGCGTCGGAGTCTCGCTGGCGCTCGCGGCGTCTTCCGTGTCTTCCGTGGGAACCTCCGGCGTGTCGAGCGCGGAGGCTTCCAGCTCCTGATCTTGTGGTTCCACGGTATGTTCCTCTCACCTGCCCGCGCCGGTCGCGGGACGACCAGACGGCAGACGTGGGAAAGCGTCGCCCACGTGACACCCGGCGCCACGCTCCGCGTCTGGAGCGGCGGGCGCCCGGCGTGTGGGCGACGCATGACAGCGCAACCTGGACTGGCGCGGCCAGGACGAATTAAGACGACGCGAGACGGCTGAGCGCGGACGCGGGACGCTACTTGCCGAGGCCGAGGTTGACCAGATAGGTCAGCGCGTGGCCCAGCCCCCAGTCGGAGGCCGCCAGCAGCGCCGCCATGATCGCCGAGACCACAATCGTCACGATGGTCATGTTCCAGGCGTCCTGGCGGGTCGGCCACGTCACCTTACGCAACTCGATATACGCCTCGGTCAGGCCACGAGTCAGCGGGCTTTTCAGCAGGAAGTCAGGCACATAGACGCCCGTGCCGCCTGGGCGCGCGACGACGCGCTCGTCATCCAGCGGAGCGACGGCGCGCTGCTCTGGCTCGGCGGCAGGCTCCTCGTCGTCCGCGAACTCCTCGACGTCATCGTAGGCGTCATCTGGCTCGGCCTCGTTCACCAGCTCCGTCTCGTCCACGTCGGCCGACTCGGCGTCCACGTCGGTCGCATTGGCGGCGGAGTTGTCTTCCTGGTTGATCGTCTTGGCCAAGGTGAGCGCTCCTCTGCGTGAAGGATAAGCGGCCACGCCACGCGCTGCTTCACCATCAGGCGCGGCGACTGAGCGCGACTGGCGCTACTTCGTCTCGCGGTGCATGCGATGCTCGCGGCAGCGCGGGCAATACTTGCGGAACTCCATGCGATCCGGGTCGTTGCGCTTGTTCTTCTCGGTGATATAGTTCCGCTCTTTGCACTCGACACAGGCGAGCGTCACCAGAATGCGGTTCTCTTTACTCTTTGCCGCCATCTTGGGGCATCCTCTCCAGCGAAATCAAGTGAAGCCCGGCGCCCGCGCAGGGTTGCGATGCCCGTCGTGGCAGTGCGCCACGCCGAGCGCGCTTCATCTTCGGACTATTCTATACCATGCCGCGCGGCGCGTCCAGCGATTGCTCATCAAATAGGCTACCGTTGGCGGCCCGCCCCGCGCGGCCACGCCAGCGGGCCAACAGCCAGAACGTGCGACGCCGCAGAACGGTCAGCGACACGTCCTGCGGCGCGCTGGCCAGACACACACGGCGTCTGGCTGACGACCTGGCGGGGTCTAGATTTCGACTTTGGTGACGGCGCCCGCGCCGACGGTGCGGCCACCCTCGCGGATCGCGAAGCGGCTGCCCTCTTCGAGCGCCACCGTCGTGATCAACTCCACCTCCATCTCGATGTTGTCGCCGGGTATCACCATCTCC
>DASVWQ010000306.1:0-2485 GCA_036393135.1 Ktedonobacterales bacterium | reverse complement strand
CGTTGACCCCTGGCCCGATGATGACAATCCCCATGTGGAATAGCGCGCTGGCGGCCAGGAGCGCCGCCAGGAGCGCGGTCGCCAGCGCGCCGATCAGGCATGCGACGATCATGCCAACGCCGCTTCCGAACGCCCCCGCATGCTCCTGGGCGCGCGCGAGGGGGAAGATGATCAGCGCGAACGCGACAGGAGCCAGCGCGAGGAGCAGGCTCAGAGCGCTCACTGGCGCGCCGCCGAAGGAGGCTGGCAGCCCAGCGAATGAGAGCGGCGCGAGGTTCACGGGCAGGAGATAGGCCGCAAGCCCACCGGCTGCCCCGACCTGCGCCAGGCGGGCGGCTGATGGCATGAAGAGCAGACCATAGACCAGGCCAGCGATACAGAGCGCGAGCAGCCCCGCCTGGAGCATGGATTGGCCGTAGTCGCTCACGCCGGGATAAGCGCAGTCCGTCCCTATCGTGAATCCAAGCGAGTAGCCGTGAAGCTGGTAGGGATTGACATTCACCAGCGTCATCGCCCACGGGTATACGAAGAAGCGCGCCAGCCATCCGCCCACCAGCCACGCGAGCGCAAGGCTCCAGCCCCACCAGCCACGCGGAACGCGCCGCACGGTACAGAGCATGAGGAGGGGCAGCGCCACGCAGGCCACCACCATCAGCCCGATGGGCAGGCTCAGCCCGGAGACGACGCCAGACATGCAGGTCGTGGAGGCTCCAGCGGGAGGCGTATGCCACTGGTCATACGGCCCTGTATAGGCGAACTGGTTGGCGAGCAGCAGTTGTACTCCGGTGTAGGTTGGACCATTCGTGAGCGTATACCACGGCATCGTCAGCGACGCCAACGCCAGCAGCGCCCCTGCGGCGGCCGCCACTCCGGCCACGACCCGCCAGAGCGTTCGCCAGTCGCGCGTCGCCGCAACCGCCGCGCCTGCCTTCGCCTGCTCGACGAGAGCGTTCATGCCGTTGTCTGCGCCAGGCGCCATCGGGCCATCTCCCCTTCCATAACAGGGCAAACTGTAGAACCAATGATACACGGTGCGCGATACGGGAACGCTGGTGTGGCCGCTGAGGCGGGCGGATACGCCAGCGAGCGACCGGGCATCGTCCGACAGGCGCGCCAGCCTGAATGGGGCGCCGCCGCAACGCCTCGCCGCGCACACCCGTTCTAGCTCCATGACAGGCGCCACGCGCGCCACCGCTCCTCCTCCAATCAGGCGTGCGGCGTCGGCTTGACAGGCCGCGCTCGTCATGTCATACTGGACGAGAGTTGAAAGACTCACCGCATGTTCGCGCTCTGCGCGCTGGTCACGCTGGGTCGCCTCCTGAGTTCGCTCCTCTTACTCATAGCCGAACAACGCGCACACCTCTTCCGCGCAGATAGCCCGCGCACGACGCTTTCGCATCGGCCCCCGTAGTACCCACACGCCCATCGCCGCATCGAAAGGAGAATAGGCGCCACGCTTCATGTGGGCATGCGCCATCTGGCGCGCCCCAATCTCGCGCCTTGACCTGCCGCTTATGAATATTACGGAACTGGAACCGAAGACTGTCACCGAGTTGCGCGACATCGCCCGCGACTGGGACCTCTCCGGCTACACCGCGCTCAGCAAGGAAGAGTTGATCTTCCAGATCCTCCAGACCGCCGCCGAGCGCCAGGCGCCGACCTTCAGCGCGGCGGGCGTGCTGGAACTGATGGGCGATGGGCTGGGCTATCTCCGCCGCAAGGGCGCGCGTCCCAGCCCGCTGGATGTCTATGTCTCGGCGACGCAGATCCGGCGGTTTGGCCTGCGCACGGGCGATATGGTCTCTGGCCAGGTGCGCCCGCCGAAGGAGAACGAGCGCTACTACGGCCTGCTGCGGGTGGATGCGGTGAATGGCATGGACCCGGAAGCCGCCAAGCGCCGCCCGGACTTCGACAAGTTGACGCCGATTTTCCCCAATAAGATGTTCGACCTGGAAACCGAGGCCAGCAACGTCACCGGACGGCTGATCAATCTGGTGTCGCCGATTGGACGCGGGCAGCGTGGGCTGATCGTGGCGCCACCGAAAGCGGGCAAGACGCTGCTGCTCAAGAACATCGCTAATGCCGTCGCCGCGAAGTATCCCGATATCCACCTGATGCTCGCGCTGATCGGCGAGCGGCCAGAGGAAGTGACGGAGATGCGGCGGGGCGTGCGCGCCGAGATCTTCAGCTCGACCTTCGATGAGCCGGTGGACGCCCACACCCATGTCGCCGAGCTGGCGCTGGACCGCGCGAAGCGGCTGGTGGAGGCGGGGACCGATGTCGTGCTGCTGCTCGACAGCATCACCCGCCTGACCCGCGCCTACAACCTGGCCATCTCGCCGAGCGGGCGCACGCTCTCCGGCGGTCTCGACCCGGCGGCGATCAACCCGCCGAAGCGCTTCATCGGGGCGGCGCGCAACGTGGAGGAGGGCGGTTCGCTGACCATCATCGCCACCGTGCTGATCGACACCAACAGCCGGATGGA
>DASVWQ010000305.1:0-11013 GCA_036393135.1 Ktedonobacterales bacterium | reverse complement strand
GTATGTTGATAGCGGCTGTGGCATTATGCTGATGCTCCTGGCGGCGGTCAACGAAGGCCTGGACGCCTGCCTGATCGGAGTCCCATACGATGTCGCTCCGTGGCGGGACATCCTGGGAATGCCGCACGAAGTGATGCCAGTTGGCACGATCCTCATCGGCCATCGCGCGGTTGACGAGCAAAGACGCGACTTGAGCGCTCGGCGGCGTCCACAAGAGGACTATGTGCATCGGGAACGATGGTAGCAATCTGCTAGATTTTGTCCGCAGTCGTAGCGGGAACGGCGAGTATGCCGTCACATGCGGCCAGGCGTGATGTGGCGACTCATCTCCAGGGCCGCGAGGAATCGCTCGCATATGCTCACATCGCCCTACGCGCCTGCGCTCCGCTAACCCAGCTACCGCGCGTGGTCGGCGTAGCGCACGCCGTCGGGGCCAGCAACGTAGACGCGCTCGGTCATCGCGAGGAAGATGCCGTGCTCGACTACGCCGGTCGCCGCCTTCAGCCGCGCCGCGAGAGCCGGGATGTCGGGCGCGTCGCTGAAGGTCAGATCGAGGATGTAGTGGCCGCTGTCGGTGATGAAGGGCGCGGGATCGGGGTCGGCGGCTTGCCCGGCCTGCGTGCGGCGGGAGATGTGGCAGCCGGGCGCGGCGATGCGCTCGGCGGTGTGGCGCCAGCCGAACGGCTCAACCTCGACGGGGATGGCCACGCCCACCCCCAGCGCGCTGACCACCTTCGTCGCATCCACCATGATGATGCGGTAGCGGCTGGCGGTGGCCACCAGCTTCTCACGGAGCAGCGCGCCGCCGCGCCCCTTGATGAGGTCGAGCGCGGGCAGCGTCACCTCATCGGCGCCGTCGAGGCTGAGGTCGATGTGGGTGACGTCATCCAGCGCGACGACGGGGATGCCGAGGCTCTGGGCCAGCGTCTGCGTCCGCTCGGAGGTTGGCACGCCGCGCACGCGCAGCCCGCCGCGCACCCGCTCGGCCAGCGCATGGAGCATCTGGTCGGCGGTCGAGCCAGTCCCCAGCCCGACGGTCGCGCCATCGGGAATCTCGCGCGCCGCCGCCTCGGCCACTGCGCGCTTCCACGCCGCCCGCTGGTCCGCCGCCTGCCCGCCGCTCATCTCGCTATCTCCTGAAAAAGACTATCCGCCCGCCGCCTCAGATCAGCGGGACGTGCTTGCCCGCGCCCCTGCCCAGGCCCTTGCCCTCGCGCACCAGACGCGCCCGCCCGCGATCCTGCGCCGCATCGCTGGAGAGCAGCGGGAACGGGCGGTGGAACTTGGCGTCGAACTCGCGCGCCTTGCCCTCGGTCAGCGCGGCGCGGCGCTCGAAGGCCTCGGCGTAGACCGTGCGCTTCTCGTCATCGCTCAGCGCGCACTCCAGCAGCCAGGCCAGCGCAAAGTCAGGCTTGCCGCGCGCCGCGTAGTCGCGGGCCTGGGCCGTCGCGTCAGCGCCGCCCGCCAGCGCTTCGGCGACGATCTCTGTAATCGCCTCGCGCGCCTGTCCGGCGTAGAGCGCCGCGAAATCGGACTGAGTGGATGGGCTATCGGTCATCGGGCTGGCTCCCCCTGGGCGGCGCTGCGCGCGGGCGGCGTCTCCGCCGCGTCCGCCGCATCCTCTTCTGGCTGCGTGGTGGTGGCGGGCGGCGCGAAGGCCCGGCGGCGGCCGCGCTCCGGATTCACCTGCAGCGGGCCGAAGGTCGGCGCCAGGGCGCGCGGCACGGCCCCCGTCAGCAAGACGCCATCTGTCGTCTCACTCTGACGATAGACCTGACCGCGCCGATGAAACAACTCCACCAGGTCGCCTCGGTCGTAGGGGACGAGGATCTGCATGCGGACCATCCGCTCGGCCAGGACCTCGCCCACCCGCCGCATCAGCGCGTCGAGGTTGATGCGCTGGGTGGCGGAGACCGGCTCAGCGTTGGGGTAGAGCGACGCATCGACCAGGCTGGGGTCGGCGAGCAGGTCGATCTTGTTGAGGGCGGTCACGCGGGGCTTATCCGCCGCGCCCAGTTCGGCCAGCACATCGCTCACCGTCTGGCTCTGCTCGATGGCGTTGGCGTGGGTCACGTCCACCACTTCCAGCAGGACATCGGCCTCCACCACCTCCTCCAGCGTCGCGCGGAAGGCGGCCACCAGCGTTGTCGGCAGCTTCTGGATGAAGCCGACGGTATCGGTCAGCAACACTTCCTGGTGGGTGGGCAGGTTGATGCGCCGCGTCGTCGGGTCGAGCGTGGCGAAGAGCTTGTTTTCGGCCAGCGCGTTGGCGGAGGTCAGCGCGTTGAAAAGCGTGGACTTGCCCGCGTTGGTATAGCCGACCACGGCCACCACCGGAGAGCCCTGGCGGGCGCGCTGGCGGCGCTGTGTACCGCGCGTCTGGCGGACCGCTTCCAGGTCGCGGCGCAACTCGGCGATGCGCGCGCGGATGCGTCGGCGATCCTGCTCCAGCTTGGTCTCGCCGGGGCCGCGCACGCCAATCGCGCCGCCCGCGCCGCCCGTCGCGCCGCGCGAGCCGCCGCCCACGCGCGAGAGCGCCTTGCTGTGGCCCGTCAGGCGGGGCAGGCGGTATTCCAGTTGCGCCAGTTCCACCTGAAGCTGGCCCTCGCGGGTCGAGGCGTGCTGGGCGAAGATGTCAAGGATCAGCGCGGTGCGGTCGATGACCCGCGCGCCGGTCAACTCCTCCAGGTTGCGTTGCTGGGCGGGCGTGATCTCGTCGTCGGCGATCACCAGATCGACGCCCTGGTCGCGGCAGACCAGCGCGAGGTCGTTGGCGCGGCCCTTGCCCAGATAGAGGTTGGCGGTGGGGGTGGGCAGCCGCTGCGAGAGCGAGCCGATGACCTCAGCGCCTGCTGTGCTGGCCAGCGCGGCCAGCTCCGCCAGTGAATCTTCGACATCCCAGAGGGCGTCGTCCTGGTCGGTCTCGACCGCGATGAGGTACGCGCGCTCCGGGCGGTTCTCCGCCTTCAGGTCAATGATGGTGTCGTTCCTGGGCGTAGCGTGTCATCCTTCCTGCGCGACGCGCGGCCCGCTCGCCCGCGTCTCACCCGGCTCGCGGGCGCGCTGAGGCATTGTATCACTGGCCCATCGCGCCCCGCCAGGCGTGGACGGCGCGTAGTATCTTCGCCCGCTTCTCACCCAGCGCGTATACTGTGCATGTCGGGCCATGGGGGCCGTCGGGATGACTACGCTGAGAAATCGAGGAACGACGATGTTCATGCGGCAAGCGGGGCCGGAGATGCGCCAGTCATTGGCCCATGATCTGGGGCGTCGCGCCCTCTTTGCCTCGATAGGTGGTGGCGTTCTGGCCTTCCTGGGGGCGATGGGGCTGATGGGCCACGCGACGCTGCTCCCACCCATTGCGGCGGTCGTCGTGACGGTGGCGCTGGTCACGGGAAGCATCCGCCAGCTCAACGCCGCCGACCGCCTGCCGCCTGCCGCGCAGCGCCCCGCCAATGTCCGCGCCAGCTACCTGCTCATCACGCGAATGGAATATTTCGGCTTTCTCGCCGCGCTGCTGGTCTGCGAACTGTTCAACCAGATGATCTGGCTGCTGCCCGCCGTCGCCATCATCTCCGGCCTGCACTACCTCGTGTTGGGACGGCTGCTGCCCTCGCGCGCAGCCTACATCAAGGGCGCCATCCTCTGCCTGCTGGCGGTGGCGACTGCCCTCTTCGCGCCGCCGCTGTACCCCCAGCACGCAGCGGCCACCGACCAGATCTACCTCTGGTGGGTGATCGTCGGGATCGGCGGCGGGCTGGTCTTGTGGTTCGATGCGGCGCAATGCCTGGCGCTGGGGCGGCGGAGCATGGCGGCTTCGACGACCCGCTAGCGCCTGTACGATCGCGTCCACTTGCGGCGGCGCCTGCGCAGCCGACGAGTCGAGGGAGGGATACATGCGACGTGTCGGAGAGCCAGCGCTGAAGCAGTGGGGGCGCGCCTGTGCGCTTGGTAGTCTCACGCTGCTGGTGGCTGCGCTCTGCCTCGCGGGTTGCGCGAACCCGTTGAGTGGCGCTCCCGAGGGGCGGCCAACCGCTACGGCGCTTCCGCCAGCGACTGCGACCGCTACTCCGCTGATTCCCGCTGCTGCGCTGCAAGCGGAGATCGCCACCGGCGCCACGCTGCGCGGACAGATCTGGGGGATGGATCCAGAGCCACAGGCAGATGGGATGGAATTCAGAATCTGGGATGCGCTCACCACACCGTCATTAGCGGATGCGCAAGCGGACGCCTATAAGATATTCAAGGCCGTCTGGACGGGCGCCAGCTACCAGATTCCAGCGGATTGGCAGATCCATCTGGTCTTCGTTGTTGGCGCCACAACCCAGGGGGCAGGAACCCCCATTGCGGTCGCGAACCTGACCTACCAGACAGCGCAAGGCTTCCCGTGGGCGCAGCTTTCGGCCGCCCAGGCGTGGCAGCGCTACGATGGAACGCTCTACAATCCCAGTGGCGTGTCTTGAGCCGATGTGCGGTCGGGTCGGCGACGATGATGTCCAGAGCCTGTTATGAATCGCTTGAGAATGACAGAATCCGCAGCGGCTAGACATCGCTGGGGCGCTGCTGACGCGCGACGCAGCGGTCAACGCCGCGCAGGCCGACGATTTCACTTCCCTGTGCGAGGTTGCGCAGAACGGTCAGGCGGAGATGATCGCGCCGCCGCACGGCGCCGACCCCCACGCGCGAACCTGACATGGCCCGACGCTGTTGGATCTGGCGCGGGCCAGCGGGCATGCGGCTGCGATGGAGATGTTGGCCGCGCTGCCATAGCTCACCGGGACTGACCGCGCGGATTGGCGGAAGGAAGGTGATGTGGTTGAGTGACGAGAAGCGGGACCAGCGGACGCTGGCGCTGTGGGCCGCTGACTGCGCCGAGCGCGTCCTCCCCATCTTCGAGGCGAAGTATCCCGACGACGATCGGCCACGCAAGGCGATTGAGGCGGCGCGGGCGTGGGCGCGTGGCAAGCTACGGGTGGGGGAGGCGCGAGCCGCCGCGCTCGCCACGCATGCCGCCGCCCGCGAGGCCACCGATCCCGCCGCCATCGCCGCCGCCCGCGCCGCTGGCCACGCCGCCGCCACCGCCCATGTCGCGACGCATTGCAGCGCCGCCGCCCACTACGCCATCAAGGCCGCGCACGAAGCCGCCGCCGAGGAGGAGCGCGCCTGGCAGCGCGAGCGCCTGCCGGAGCGGCTCTGGCCCATCGCGTTCCCCCAGCGCTGGCATGCGGATGCGACGCCATAGAGGCGCCTTCAGCCGCTCCCGCGCTCTCTGACCTGCCTCAGTAGGCTCGCGCGAAGATCGCCCACTCCGTCGCGGGCTGGCCACAGTGGACGCAGACGGCGTCGGTGGGCTTCGCGGGATGCTCCAGGGGCAGGTTGCGGATGGTCGCCTGCGTCTCGGCCTTGACCTGCGCCTCGCAGGTCGCGTCGCCGCACCACCACGCCTCGATGAAGCCCTGCTTGCTCTTGTCGACCATCAGCGCCTTGAACTGCTCGTAGTCCGTCGCCTGGTAGGTGCGGCTCTGACGGAAGGCCAGCGCCTGATCGTAGAGCGTCTGCTGGATCTCGGCGAGCAGCGCGGGAACCCGCTCGGCGACGGCGCCCACGGCCACCGCTTCTTTAGCGGAGCGGTCGGTGCGGGGGACGAGCATCACCTGGCCACTCGCCGCGTCGCGGGGGCCGATCTCGATCCGCACAGGCACGCCGCGCAGCTCCCACTCATTGTACTTCCAGCCGGGACGCTCCTCGCGCCAGTCGGCCTTCACCCGCACGCCCGCCTTGCGCAGCGCTGTCTCGACCTCGCTGACGTGCGCCGCCACGGTCTCGCGCTCCGCGTCGCTACGCCAGATGGGCACGATGATCGCCTGGGTGGGCGCGACGCGGGGAGGCATCCGCAGGCCATTGGCGTCGCCGTGCGCCATGATGAGCGCGCCGACCAGCCGCCAGCTTGCGCCCCAGCTCGTCGTCCACGCCGTCTTGACTTCACCATCGGCGTCCTGGAACTGGATGCCGAAGCTGCGAGCGAAGTTCTGGCCGAGGTTGTGTGAGGTCGCGGCTTGCAGCGCCTTGCCATCGCCCATCATCGCCTCGATGCTATACGTCCGCAGGGCGCCCGCAAACTTCTCGCTCTCGCTCTTGCGTCCAGGGATGACTGGGATCGCCAGCTCCTGCTCCACGAAGTCCTGATAGACATCGGTGAGAATCATCAGCGTCTCGGTTTCGGCCTCCTCCTCGGTGCGGTGGACGGTGTGGCCCTCCTGCCAGAGGAATTCGCCGGTGCGCAGGAAGGGACGGGTCCGCTTCTCCCAGCGCACGACATTGGCCCATTGGTTGTAGAGCAGGGGCAGGTCGCGGTAGCTCTGCACCCACTGCGCGTACATATAGCCGATGACCGTCTCGGAGGTGGGACGTACCACGAGAGGATCTTCCAGCTCCTCGCCGCCCGCCCTCGTCACCAGCGCGACCTCAGGCGCGAAACCCTCGACGTGCTCGGCCTCTTTCATCAGGAAGCTGTAGGGGATGAAGAGGGGGAAGTAGACGTTTTCATGGCCGGTCGCCTTGATGCGGTCGTCCAGCCCGCGCTGCATATTCTCCCATAGCGCGTAGCCGTAAGGGCGCACGACCATGCACCCGCGCACGGGCGAGAGGTCGGCCATGTCGGCCTTGTAGACGACATCCTGATACCACTGGGCGTAGTCGTCGAGGTCGGCGACATCCTGCACGAGCTTTACCTCGCGCGCCGCCGTCTCGTTCGCCTTCGCGTCCGCCTTCACCTTGCCACCAGATTTCGCGCCCTTCGCGCTCTTCGCATCGTTCGCCATTGTCCCGTTCCTCTCGTCGCTGGCCCTCACCCCCAGCCCCTCTCCCAGAGGGAGAGGGGAATTCCGGTTCCCCTCTCCCGCGCACGGGGAAGGGGTCAGGGGTGGGGGCTTACCAAGCGCGCCAACAAAAAATGCCCGCCCTCGCGTCACACTCGTGACGTCGTGAGGGCGGGCGATGAGTCCCGCGGTACCACCTCAGTTGCGGCGCGCGTCGTTGTCGGTCGGCCTGACGCGCGCCTGCTCTGCCCGCACGCCCCACCGCTGGCGGGGAGGATGCGGCGTCTCATGGTAACGGGAGACACCCGGCGACCTTGGGCCGCGCTCCACTTGCGGGGCGGCGGCTTCGGTCGCGGCTCACGGGCCGGTTTCGGCGGGGCGAGGGCGCCGGCTTGCACTCTCCCGGCTCGCTGCTGCTCTCTGGCGCCCGCCTACTCTTCCCGATCTGCGCTCGCTATCTGGCTCCCAGTGTAGCCCGCGCGGAAGGTGGACGTCAAGGTCTGGACTTAGCGCGGCAGCCGCTGTCCGTCATCGCGTCGGCGGCTGAACGCCCAGATCATGATCCCCAGGATGATCAGCAGCAGGATGGCCGCGCCCACCACTACGGGGATCAGCGGGAACGAGCCGCTGCTACCCGACGAGCCCGCGCTCGTGGACCCGCCGACGCCGGGCGCCGTGACCGAGGACGGGGTATCGGTCGCGGTCGGGCCAGTGGTCGGCGTGTCGGTCGCCGTCGTCGTGGTCGCTGTGCTGGTGGCCGTTGCCGTCGTCGTGGCGGTCGCGCTGGCCGCCAGCGCCTTCACCGTCTGCGTCATGCAGCTCGGCGCGCCGACATTGCCCGCCGAGTCCACACCGCGCACACAGAATGTATGGGTCCCCGGCGTCAACTGCCAGATGTGGACGAAGGCGGTCTCGCTCAACGAGTTGAACGAGCCGTCACTCGCGTACATGGTCTTGTAGGCGGCGCCGTCGATCTTGTACTGGGCGGACGTGACCGCGTAGCCGCCCGTCGTCGCGTCGCTCAGCTGACCGCTCAGCAGCACATCGCTGTTAGGCTGCGACGGGCTTGGGCTGGCATGCACGCCACTGGCCACCGGCCCCGCGCAGATCGCGGCGGGCGCGGTCAGGTGCGGCGAGGTCGAGATGGCGCCCGTCGCGGCATTGCCTGAGCCAGACGGCTTCGGGCCATTCGCCGCGCCCCACCAGTTGTGGTCGGCGGTCAGGGTGGCGCCTGCGGCCACGCTCGCCCCAGTCGTGTTGCCCATGATGCAGTTCTGGGATGCGGAGACGCTGGCTCCCGCCGCGATTGCGGCGGACTGGACGCCCGTGGCGAAGCCAGAGATGCGGTTGCTGGTGATGCTGACGCCTGCCGAGGCGGCGAGCGCGTCGGCGTGGATGCCCGCCAGCGGCGAGCCGCTGCCCTTGAACAGGTTGTGGTCGATGTGGTTGTTCGCGGCCAGCGAACCCATCAACTCGACGCCGTATCCCTGGCCGCTGGAGGTCGCGAGGTTGAAGGTGTTGTGGCTGACCGTCACACCAGAGACCGTCGAGGTCAGGCTGCCGCTTGACGTTCCCCAGCCATGCAGGAGGACGCCGACGGAGGTGGATGGCGTGCTGGAGGTCGCCGAGACGCCGCGATTGTTGAAGGTGTTCCCGGTGATGCTGACGTTGCTGATCGCGCCGACCAGCCCGTACTTGTAGCCGCCATTCACGCCGATGCCCGTGCCGTCGTAGCTCTCGAAGGTATTGCCCGAGACAACCTGTGGCGTCGAGACGGTCGTGGTGTTGTCCACGGTAATGTAGATGCCCTCAGCCCACCACTGGAGGGCTGGCGGCGAGACGGTGTAATCGTAGAGCGGGTGCAGGTTCAGATCGTTGTTCGAGAAGGTGAGCGCGCCGGGGTTCTCATAGACCAGCGCGCCCCGGAAGATGCCGTGGAACTGGTTGTTCGTGATGGTCGTAGCGCCAGGTGTCTGCGCCAGTACGATGCCGTCCGTCTGGTCCGCGAGCAGCGAGGGGTCGAGCGTCTTGTCGCCGTAGAAAAGGTTGTTCTGGACGGTGATCGTGTTCGCGGCGTTGGAATCGTCGATGCTCAGCAGCACGCCATCGTTGTTGGAGTCGTTGACGTTCGCGCCCTCGATGGTGAATCCGGACAACTTGATCGCGCCGGGCGCGGTGGTCGTCGCGATAGTGACCACGCCGTAGACAGCGGTTCCCGGGCTGGCGGCGGCGTCATTGATGATCGACTTGCCGATGCCCGCGCCAATCAGCGTCAGCGGCTTGTTGATGACGATCTGCTTGTCGGTGGTCGTGACGCCTGTCTCATTCGGCCCGTACACGCCCGCCTTCACGGTGATCGTGTCACCTGTGTGGGCGGCGGCAATCGCGTCGTTGATGCTGTGGTACGAGCAACTCGCGCTGGCGCAGACCGTCAGCGAGGCGGCCTGCGCAGGCCGCGCCACGAAGACATAGCCCAGCGTCAGCGTCGCCGTCAGGCAGGCGACGAGCGCCGCCAGCGTCCACCTGGCGCGGACCAGTCGCCACACACGCGACTCTCCGGCAATTCGCGTCGTCGTCATGTCGCGCTTGCGACCCTCACTCCCCATCTCCAGTACCTCCCACTGTGATATGAACGATGCCCGGACGCCGCCACGCTGGGGCATCCGTTGATCGCCGCTCATGCCTGAGCCGCGGCCATGCGCCGCGAGGGTGGCATGCGACGATGAAGCGCGTGGTGGTGTGGGCCGAGCGGCGTGAAAGGACAGGCGCCGTCTGGGCCGAAAGGAGCGGCGCTCGCCCACACCAGCTATCAATAAACTATCAACAATCCATATACGCGCTGTCTGACTGCTACTAAGAGTTGAGACGGACTAACAAGAGGACAGTAACCTGCCGCGACGCGCAGTCGTCCATCTGAGCGGCCCTCCCGCGCAATGCTATACTGCGGGCAGGCGGGCGCGGCGGCGGGGCTGCGCGCCGAGAAGCGCGGGGAGGCGTAGCGGCATGGCGAGCGGCGACCGGGTGGCGATCATCGGCGGCGGCGTGACGGGGGCGCTCTGCGCCGTGCGGCTGGCCGAGCGCGGCTTCCGCGTGACTGCGCTGGAGCAGGCCCACATCGGCAATGGTTCGTCGAGTCGCTCGGCGGCGGGCATTCGCGCGCAGTGGGGCGTGGCCGAGACGATTCGCGGGCTACGCTACGCCGAGTGGTGGTATGGCCAGTTTCACGACGCGCTCCAGACGCCGCCGGAGAGCCGCCAGCCGGTCATCCAGCGCAACGGCTACCTCTTCCTCTTCGAGGACCCCGCGCGGGTCGAGCGAGAGCGGCGCACGGCGGTCGCCGAGGCCTGGGCGCTGGGCCAGGCGAATCTCGCGCGGCAGCGGGCCGAGGGCGCGCGGGTGGAGGCGCTGGCCCCCGACGAGATCGCGCGGCGCTGGCCGTGGATCGACGCCGACCAACTCATTGGCGCGGCGTGGGGGCCGGATGATGGCTTCCTGCATCCGCATATCATCTATGGCGAGGGCTTTCGGCGGGCGCGCGAGCTGGGCGTGGAGGTGTGGACGGAGACGGCGGCGCTTGGCGCGCGGACGCGGGGCGGGCGCGTCACCACGCTGGAGACCACGCGCGGCCCGTTGGAGGTGGACTGGGTGGTCAACGCGACGAACGCCTGGGCGCCGCGCGTCAGCCAGCGCCTCGGCGGGATGGAGTTGCCCATCGCTCCGACCAAGCGCTACCTCTACCACTTCGAGCCGACCACCCCGATCATGGACGAGACGGCGTGGGCGCGTCTGCCGATGGTGATCTTCGGCATGGGGCCAGGACGCGGCGCGCATGCCCGCCCCGATGGCCCGCTGCTGCTGATCGGCGGCACGGGCGCCAGTGAGCCAGAGCCAGACTTCGCCGACGCCGACCAGGACGCCATCCGCGATGGCTTCAACCACGCCGTCGGCCTCGACAATGCGGCCTGGGACCTGCTGGCCCAGGTGGACGCCTTCTCGCCCGCGCTGGCCAACTGCGGCGGCGTGAAGGCGACGACCTGCGGCTTCTACGCCATGACGCCCGATGGCTGTCCGCTGATCGGGCCAGATGGCCAGCTCGCCAACCTCATCCACGCGGCGGGCTTCTCTGGCCACGGCGTGATGCACGCGCCAATCACCGCCCTGCTGGTGGAGGCGCTGCTGGCGGGCGACGCGCGCG
>DASVWQ010000304.1:0-7501 GCA_036393135.1 Ktedonobacterales bacterium | reverse complement strand
TGTCAAACCAGCCGCCGTTCGGGCTGACCCAATCGGCGATCAGTGGCGGCGAGAGAGCTAGCCCGAATGGCTACCCCTGCGCCTGGCGCGCGGCGAAGACGTTGCCGACCCGCCAGGCTTGGGCCAGGCGTTGTCTCCGCTCACCCCAGTCTGAACCATGACGCCATGAGAGGGTGAAGGGCAGGCGCCAGACATGCGGCGCCTCGCCAGGTTGTCACAGCGTCACCCCAGCGGGTATCTCTTGTATGAGGGCGCCGTGAGGCGACGCGCGCCTGCGTGGCCGCGAGAGGAGCGCGATCATGCCCCATGACGACGCCGCGCCCGCGCCCAATGAGGCCGCCGACGATGATCTGGTCTTCTCGCGCGAGCCACTGGACACTCCCTCGTTCTCCACAGTCGCCGACTCGACGCCAGCGCGTCCGCTCAACGTCTGGCCACGCGCCCTCTCACGCCGCCAGAAGGCCCTCCGCGCCGCCATCGTCGTCACGCTCTTCGCCGCTACGCTGGTCGCGCTGCTTGGCGGCCCCGCAGCGCTGCTCGCGGGCGCCCGCAGCCTGAGCGCAGCGCTCGATGCGCGGCTCCATCCGCCGCAGCCGCTGCCAATGCTCGCGCGCCACGGCTACACCGCCATCAAGTCGCCGCCCGGCGCCTACAACCTGCCCAATCTCAGCCTCGCGCCAGCCGTCAGCCCGGCGGGAGCCGCCTGGGTCTGCTGGACGACGCCCTTCACCTCGCACAAGGACCTCTGGACGCCATTCGCCTATTACACCGACGACAGCGGCGCGACCTGGCGACCACTCACGCTCCCGCAGCCAGTCGCGCAGAACTGCCAGATCGTTGCGGATGGGGAAAACGGGAGCGCCGCGCTCCTCCTCCTCACCCCCCAGGGTTCGTTCTCAGGCGCATGTCCGACGCCAAGCGTCTATCTGACGACCGACACAGGCGCAACCTGGACACAGATTCCGCTACCGTTCAAGGATTCCCCTGCCGCCTGCGGCGCCTCCGCCGCCCTGCGCGATGGCGCGCTCTACCTCTGGGCTGACCAGCCGCTCCTGGGCGAGGCCAGCCCTTTCACACCGCCGACTGCCCGCATCATTGTCTCGCGCGATGCTGGGCGGACCTGGGCGCCCGCCGATGACGGCCTCGACGACAGCGTCGGGTTCGCCATTGTCGGTTTCCGTCCAGGCGGGCGCATCCTCGCCACCATCGCCGACCCGCGCGTCTCCGGCGGCGCCACACGGCTGATGGAGAGCGGCGACTATGGCGCAACGTGGCGCGACCTCGGCCCGCTTCCCGGCGCCTTCGCCCAGGTCTACGCCGCTGACGATAACGCCGCCACTGACCACGGCGGCTGGGGACAACTCTACACCGTCTCGCGCGCCGAGTCGCATGGCGTGCCAACCGTTCCCGCCACGTACCGGCTCGCCACCGCTTACGTGGGGCAGCGCTGGACGCCGATTCCTCTGCCTCCGACTCCAGCGACCATCGAGCAGAACCCGCAGTCGCTGGAACCCATCGCGCTGGCCGTCGGCCCTGGCGGCGCACTGGAGCTGGAGCGCGGCATCGTGGAATCGCGCGACGCCCAGTTCAGCCCCTCGCGCCTGCTCTGGCTCTGGAGTCCCGCGCGACAGATGTGGCTGCTCGACCCGCTGCCCGTCCCAGGCAATTTGCAGGCTCAGGGCGATAGCTGGCGCGCAGGCGACCAGACTATCTGGGTGACGACGCTTCAGCTTGGCGTTCCGCCCATCCTCCAAATCTCGACCAAAGTTACGCTGGCCAGTGACGTGCGCCCGCGATAGCCGCGACGTGTGGGCGCGCATGGGACGCGGCGGGCCATATGGTATAGTGGCCAGGGTTTCATGCGCCACGGAGCATGGCGCCCGCCACGCCAGGCGCGGACGTGGCGCAGGGGATGTATCACCCCCAAGTTGAGTGAGCGAGGCGAAGGCATGACGGCGGCTGCGGACGAGACGCGACGATACGATGTGCTGGTGGTGGGCGGTGGCCCCGCCGGTCTGAGCGCGGCGGAGTTCGCCGCTCGCGCGGGCGCGCGGGTCGCCGTGCTGGAGCGGCGCAAGGAGATTGGCTATCCCGTCCATACCAGCGGCGGGAGCTGGATCGCCGACATGCGAACACTCGGCATCCCCGCCGACCTGTATTACCCTATCCGCAGCGTCACCTTCCTCTCGCCCAACAAATCCGCCCGCTTCGACTACGATGATCCCGTCACCTGCGTGCTGGATGTGCGCGGCGTCTATCAGTTCCTCGCCGCGCGGGCCATCTCGGCGGGCGTCGAGGTCCACCCCAACTCACCTGTCGAGCGCCCCATCGTCGAGGATGGCAAGGTCGTCGGCGTCATCGCCAAGGACCACCGCAACCGCGCCAGCGAATGGCGGGCCAGCGTCGTGATCGATGCCAGCGGCTTCTCCAGCACGCTCGTCACTCGCACAGGTCTGCGCAGCGGGTTCAAGCGCTACGGCTACGGCGCGGAATACGACCTCGTGGCGCCGAACTTCGACCAGAACACGCTCTATCTCATCATGGGCAGCCAGGTCGCGCCGTCGGGCTATGCCTGGGCCTTCCCGCGTGGCAAGCAGCGCGTGCGCCTCGGGGTCGGCGTCATTCGCCCGGATGTGGACGTGGACGCCCGCGAGTACCTCGACAGCTTCACCCAGCGCCTGCCCCAGCTTGCCGACGCCTTCAAGGGCGCCAGTCCGGTCGAATATCACACTGGCTTGTTCCCCTCCGAGGGCGTGGTGGAGCGATTCGCCAGTGATGGCCTGCTCGCGACTGGCGACTCGGCGGGGCATGGCTCGACACTGGTCGGCGAGGGCATTCGCTTCGCGATCTACAGTGGGCAGATGGCGGGCGCCGTGGCCGCCGAAGCCAGCGCGGCAGGCGACACCTCAGCGGAGTTCCTGGGGCGCTACGAGCGGCAGTGGCGGGCGCGCTTTGGCCGCGAGATGGACATCTCGTACATCGTGAACCAGCGTATCGCCCGCTGGAGCGACGAGCGCTGGGACGAGAGCATGGATCTGCTCAAGCGCCTGACTCCCGCGCAGGCCGCCGATCTGCTGCGCGGCGACTATAGCGTTGGCCTCTTCCTGAGCGTGCTGCGTCGCAATCCGGGCCTGCTGCGAACGGGCGCGCGCAAATTCTTCGACATCGCGCTGGAGCGACTGGGCCGATCCGCGCCTGTCACCGAAGCCGAGGTCGGCGCCAACGCCTGAGGCCCGCCACCCTCAGCCATCCAGCCGCGCGCCCAGCAGCAGGCCATAGCGCGCCCGCAGTTCCGGCGTGATGAGCGCGCGGTCGGTCATCACTGCGCTGTCCAGGGCGTGCGCGCAGCCACAGGACGCGGTGGCGCGGTCGGCGGGCAGCGCCTCAGCCACCGCGCGGATGATGCGCTGGGCGTTGGCGACGTTACGAGTCAGGTTTGCGACGACCATCTCAACCGTCACCGCCTCCTCGCTCGTGCGCCAGACATCATAGTCCGTGACGCAGGCGATGGTGGCGTAGCACAGCTCCGCCTCACGCGCCAGCTTGGCTTCGGGCAGCGCCGTCATGCCGATGATGTCGCAGCCCCATTGTCGATAGACAGCCGATTCCGCGCGAGTGGAGAACTGTGGACCCTCCATACACACATACGTCCCGCCACGATGGTAGCGTATGTCGGCCAGCGCGCCCATCGCAGCCGCCAGCGAAGCGCTGAGATCGGGACAAAATGGCTCCGCGAACCCGATGTGCGCGACCACCCCGTCCACGAAGAAGCTGGCAGGGCGCGCCTTCGTGCGGTCGATGAGCTGGTCAGGGACCACCAGATCGAGCGGCGCTATCTCCTCGCGCAGGCTGCCGACCGCGCTGACCGAGATGACCCGCTCCACGCCGAGACTCTTCAGCGCGTACATGTTTGCCCGCGAGGGGACCTCAGTGGGGCTGAGGCGGTGGCCGCGTCCGTGGCGCGGCAGGAAAGCGACCGCCGCGCCTGCAAGCTCGCCAATGGCAATGGCGTCGCTGGGCGCGCCAAACGGAGTGTCAACCTCGATCCATTCCACATCGCTCAGCCCCGGCATGGCGTACAATCCACTGCCACCGATCACCGCCAGCCGCGCTTCACGCCGCGCCATCCTGCCTCCTCCAGCGGAATCATGCGCGCGACAGGCTACCGGCCCGTCGCCCGGCTGTGCAGTGCGGGCTGCTCGTCCGCAGGCCGCACCACGAAACGCACCTGCACGATCTGGTCGCCGCCATTCGAGCGCACGGCGATGTGGCAGACATAGGAGCCAACCACCAGCCCCCGCGCGTCGATCTGCGCCGTTAATTTCGTCACCGTCTCGTCGAAGCGCTTTGGCTCAACCGTGAGCGCCGCGAAGTTCGTCTCGACATGTCCGGTCAGCGCTCCACCGCCCCGGTTGCTGATGATGATTTCATCGGTCGCCACCTGGTTGGCCAGAATGTAGCCAGCATCGAGGCGCACGGGCCGCACTGAGAGCCGCGGTGGCAGCCCCGGCGCGCCAGACCGGCGGGCGCTCGCTGGACCAGCGGTGGCGCGCGATGCGGCGGGCGCGTCAGATGAACGCGAGACCGGCGCGGACCAGCCATCTTGCGCCGCGACTGGCGGCGCGCCCGTATACCGTACTACCGGCGTGGTATGCCTCCCGCTTCCCGCAGGACCACCCGCTACACCGGCCGTCCGCGAGAGCGTCTGGCGGCGCGCCGCCTCCAGCGCCTCGCGCATGCGCTCGGCGTCGCGGTAGCGGTCCTGTGGGTGCAGGTTCATCGCCTTGTTGATGACCTGCTCCACGACCTCCGGCGTGCGTGGATTGAACTCGCGAATCGGTTTGAGATTGTGGCCCGCCATCCGCATCGGCGCTGGCTCCGGCACCCGCCCCGTCAGCAGGTGGTACAGCGAGGCGCCCAGCGCGTAGAGGTCTGACCGCGGCTCCGAGCGCGAACTATACTGTTCCAGCGGCGCGTAGCCGTCTGTGCCAAGCTGCATCGTATCCTGCATGCGCATCGGGTGCAGCCAGCGCGCGATGCCAAAGTCGATCAGCTTCACGCCGCCATCGGGGAGCAGCATCACGTTTGCGGGCTTCAAGTCGCGATAAATGATTGGCGGTGTGCGTGAATGCAGATAGCTGAGGGTGTCGGTGAGGGTGATCGCCCAGCGCGTCACATCCTCCCAGTCGAGCGCCGCGCGCCGATAGAGCACCAGTTCATCTTCGAGATTGTGACCTGGCACAAACTCCATCACTAGATAGTACTTGTTGTTCTCATCGACAAAAAGATCGTATACCTTTGCCAGCGCCGGATGGTTCAGCGATTGTAGCATCCGTGACTCGCGAATGAAATCGTTGATCGCCTGTTGCCGCTTGTCTGGGTCGATCTGCGACTCGCTCATCTCCTTGATGGCGCGCTCAGCGTTATTGTCATAGGTATCGTGGGCCTGGTAGACGGCGCTCTGCCCACCCTGGGCGATCTTGCGCACGACAGTGTAGCGCCTGGCGATCATGTGCTGCGCGGGGAGCAGGCCAGTGGCCATGCGTGGGCGCGCGTCACTCAGCGATGCGCCGCACGCCGGGCAGAACCGTGCGCCTTGAGGCGCTTCGACCCCGCAAGTGGAGCAATTCCGCATCGCCTCCATAAACCTATACCCGCCTTTGCCGAGACGCCGCCTGTGCCCGAGTAGTGGTTCGCGCGTGTCGCCATTGTAACATAGTATGACGAGCGCCACACATCAGTCTGATTGCCGACGCTATGCCCGCTCAGACTGAACTATTCGGCCTGAACTGTGCGGCGCCGTCGCGCGCTGGCGAGTCTCACGGGTACGCAGTTGCCCGCAGGCGGCGGCGATGTCGTCGCCACGCTCGGCGCGCACGCTGCTCGACACACCGCCCGCCCGCAGTGTCTCGCGGAATGCGCGGATACCCTCGCCCGATGGCGGCTCATAGCCCGCCGCAGTCTTGTTGACCGGGATGAGATTGACATGGCCAAGCTGCTTCAGCGGCGCCAGCAACCCGGCCAGCTCGCGCGCATGCTCCACCGCGTCGTTCACCCCCGCCAGCAGCACATACTCGAACGTCACCTGGCGCCCCGTCTTCGCCGCATAGACCCTCACTGCCTCCAACACCTGCTCGATGGGATACTTGCGCGTCACAGGCATCGTCCGCAGGCGCATCGCGTTGTTGGGCGCGTGCAGCGAAATGGCGAGGTTCACCTGGAGCGGCTCATCCGCCAGCCGCAGGATGCCTGGGACCAGCCCCACTGTCGAGACCGTCATGTGCCGCGCGCCAATCCGCAGCCCGTTTGGCATGTTGAGAATCCGCAGAGCGCGCAGGGTATTGTCGTAGTTGTGCAGCGGTTCGCCCATGCCCATGAAAACGAGATTTGTCACACGATCTATCGGCTGGCCGTCGGGAGCGACCCACGGACGCTCGCGCAGCTCGCGCGCGAAATAGAGCACCTGCGCGACGATCTCGCCCGCGCTCAAATGACGCTCAAAGCCCATCTGCCCGGTTGCGCAAAAGGTGCAGCCAAACGCGCAGCCCGCCTGGGTCGAAACGCAAACGGTCGCCCGCGCGCGGCCCTCCAGGCTGGCGGGATACAGCATCAGCACCGTCTCGATGAGGCGGCCATCACCCAGCGCCAGCAGTAGCTTGCGTGTGCGGCCATCCTTCGACGCCTGGAGCGCGCGGACGCTTGGGCTGGCGATCACCGCCTGGCTGGTAAGCGACTCCCGTAGCGCGGCTGGCAGCCCGCGCATGTCCGCGAAGTCCGTAACGAGCTGATGATAGATCGCGTCGTGAATCTGTTTGGCGCGATAGCCCGGCTCGCCGCGCTCCGCCAGCCAGCCGCGCAGCTCGTCTGTGGTGAGGCCCAGCAAATCCATCCGGTCCGCCTCAGCCGTGGCGCCATCCGTGGCCATCTGTCGCATGTCGTGTAAGATGTGCATCGTCTCTCTGTGGGGGGGTAGTCACGCGCCGAGCGTGGCCCGCGCCAGCGCCGGATACCCGCGCAGCGCCTCCGCGCCCGTCACGGCGCGCTTGCCCTCCAATTGTACCACGCGCAGGACCAGCGCCCCCTCTCCGCAGGCGCATGCCAGCGCCCCGCGCGGATCACCCGCCGCCAGCGGATAGCATGTTCCTGGCGCCAGCGCCTCCTCGCGGTCGATGGCCATCACATCGAGCGTCTTCAACAGCTTGCCTTGCCAGGTGGTGAACGCGCCCGGCCACGGTGTCATCGCACGCGCCTGCCGCGCCAGCTCGCTGGCGGACCGCCGCCAGTCGAGGCGACCATCCTGCTTGCTAAGGGGGCGCGTCATCGTCGCCTGTGTCGCATCCTGCGGCGTCGGCGTACTGGCGCCCGCCAGCCACGCGGGCAGCGTCTCCAGCAGCAGCGCCGCGCCCAGGTCGGCCAGTCGCGCGGTCAGCTCGCCAGTCGTCTCGGTTGGCCCGATGGGCGTCGCACGCGCAGCGACGATTGGCCCGGTGTCCAGCCCTTC
>DASVWQ010000303.1:0-15003 GCA_036393135.1 Ktedonobacterales bacterium | reverse complement strand
CCGCGCGCGGCAATCTCCCGCGCCAGCGCCTCGTAGATGAGCTGGAAGCCGCCGAGCAGGTAGCCCAGCCGCAGCGTCCGATAGTGCGCCCGCGCCCACATCCACGGCATCGCGATGTCGTCGGCGCGCTCGCCAAACTTGCCCACCAGCATTGGCTTCCAGATCGTCTGGTAGGCCCGCGCGCCCATCCAGCGCGGCAGCCACTCCGCCGCCGTGCTGCCAGCCAGCAGGTCAGGCGAGGGCAGGAATTTGAGGATGGCGCCACCCGCGCCCAGCCGCAGCCGGTCGAGCATCGGCAGCGGTTTGAGCGAGAGGATCGAGCGCGGATCGCTGTCGAGGCGGTAGGGCGCCCCGCCGATGAGCATGCTGCTATTGGGAGCGCGCCAGATCAATTTGTCGCCCAGCCGCAACTCGTTGATGAGCGCGATAGCGTCGCTATCGGTGGCGAAGAGGTGATGATAGAACTTCTCCAGCCAGGGACCATCCACGCCAACATGGAAACCCGCCGCCAGCCCACCCGCCTCCGTCTCGCGCTCGAAGACCACCACCCGCTCGCCCGCCTGCGCCAGCCGCCAGGCCAGCGTGAGGCCCAGCGCGCCCCCGCCCAGAACCGCCGTTCGCTGCGTCATTTCGCCATCCTGTAGCTGATCGTCACACGCCCAGAGTCTACAGTATAGCGCGTCGGGCGGGGAGCGTCAGGCCAGCGCTGCCTCGCCAGCCGCCTCCGCCGAGGCAGGCTCGCTCTCCGCCACGACCGGCGGGATGCGGCGCAGCGCCCAGGCCACGCCCAGCGCCAGCGCCACCAGCGCGCCCAGCAGCAACACCAGCCCTGGCCAGCGCAGACCCGACCAGGCAAACCCGCCGGTCGCGCCGACCACGCTGGAGCCGGTGTAGTAGAAGAAGAAATAGAGCGCCGAAGCCTGCGCCTTGCCAGTCAACGCGCGCCGCCCAACCCAGCTACTGGCGATGGAGTGCGCGGCGAAGAAGCCGAAGGTGAAAATCGCGACACCTAGCAGCGCAATCCACAGCGGCAACGCCAGCGAGACCACCAGCCCGACCAGCATCAACGCCGGGCCGATCCAGAGCGTCTGGCGGCGGCCAATGCGGTCGGCCAGCTTGCCCATCCAGGTCGAACTGAACGTGCCGACAAGGTAGATCAGGAAGACACCGCCCACGAGTGTCTGGCTGAGGTGGTAGGGCGCCGCCATCAGACGATAGCTGATGTAGTTGTAGACCGTCACGAAACTGCCCATCACCAGAAAAGCGAGCGCATAGAGCAGCAGCAGTCCTGGATCGCGTAGCCGCGCCAGCAGCGAGCTGGCCAGCGCGCGTGGCTCGAACGGACGCCGCACAAAGTGGCGCGAGGGCGGCAGCAGCCAGATGAACGCCAGCGCCAGCCCCAGCCCCAGCGCGCCAACCGCCAGCAGCGCCATCTGCCAGGAGAAGTGGTCGCTCAGCGCGCCAACCAGAAAGCGTCCGCTCATCCCGCCTATCGTCGTGCCGCTGATGTAGAGGCCCACCGCGAAGCCATACGACGTCTTATCGGTCTCCTCGGCGAGATAGGCCAGGATGGTGGAGGGGACACCCGCCAGCGCGATTCCTTCGAGCGCCCGTAGCGCGAGCAACGCGGTGTAGTTCGGCGCGATGGGGACGAGGAGCTGGAAGAGCGCGGCGGCCAGCAGCGAGATCATCATCAGCCGCCCGCGTCCCCAGACCTCGGAGAGCGAGCTGACAAACAGCATCGCGATAGCCATGCCCGCCGTCGGCAGCGAGACGCTGAGGCTGGCCATCACCGGCGAGAGCGCGAACTGATGTGAGAGTATCGGTAGCACCGGCTGGGTGCTATAGAGCATCGAGAAGATGCCACAGCCCGCCAGGAACATCGCCAGATTGGCCCGCCAGAACGCCGCCGTGCCGCGCCGCAGGTACGTCTCGTCCGCAGCCTCCCGCGCGTACCGCGCGCCCGGACGCTCTACTTCGCTCTCCGCGACGCCAACACTCGCCATAACCGTTCGTCCCTCGTTCGATCACATCCTCGCCGCTGTCCTCACCTTCAAGCATAGCCGCAATAACCTATGCCGTCCAATTCACATTTGCTACTATATCGATGCATAACACACATGATTGGCAGCCACCCAGCGTGGCCGCCACTGAGAGGAGCGTGCGTGATGGAGTGGCAGCAGCTTGAATACTTCCAGGTGGTCGCGCGGACCGAGCACTTCACGCGCGCCGCCGAGCAGCTCACGCTCTCGCAGCCCGCGCTGAGCCGCGCCATCGCCCGACTGGAAGCGGAGCTGGGCGCGCCACTCTTCGAGCGGCAGGGGCGGCGCGTGCGGCTAACCCGCTACGGGCGGGCGTTTCTGGCGCGGGTAGATGAGGCGATTCAGGCTATCGAGGCGGGCAGGCGCGAAATCAGCGATATGGTAGGGCCGGAGCGAGGCATCGTCGCGCTAGCCTTCCTGAAGACGATCGGCGCGCGTGTGCTGCCCGAAGCCATCTCCGACTTCCACCGCCTGCATCCCGACGTCACCTTCCAGCTCGCCCAGAATCATTCCTATGCCCTGCTGGACCTGCTGGCGGAAGGCAGCGCGGACCTCGCGCTCTTCGCCGCGCCGGTCGAGCGGGCCGGGATTCACTGGGAGCCGGTCTTCTCGGAGGAGATTCTGGCGGTGGTCGCGCCGCGCCATCGCCTCGCCAGTCGCGAGAGCGTGACGCTGGCTGACCTGGCCGGGGAGCCGCTGATTCTGCTCAAAGCGGGCTACAGCATGCGCCGTGTCACGGACGGGCTGTTCCGCCAGGCGGGCTATACGCCGCGCATCGCCTTCGAGGGCGAGGACGCAGCGACCGTCGTCGGTCTGGCCACCGCCGGGCTGGGTGTCGGTTTCGTGCCAGCGCTGGCCGCCGCCGAACGCCCCGACGCCCGCTACCTGCGCATCAGTGAGCCGCGCGCTGAGCGAGTCATCGCGCTGGCGTGGATGGAGGGGCGCTATCTCTCGGCGGCGGCGCGGCTCTTCCGCGACTTCGCTCTGGCATGGTTCGCCGAACTGGGCCGCGCGACCAGCCGCTAGCCGCGCGGCGCGACGGCGACCACGTGGTTGCGCAGCGAGCCGATAGCGTCGATGGTGGACTCCATCACGTCGTCGGGCTTGAGAAACTCCTTCGGGTTGCGCGCGAATCCCACGCCAGCGGGCGTGCCCGTCGCGATGATGTCGCCCGCCTCCAGCGTCATCACCTGCGCGAGCGAGGCGATCAGGGCTGGCACGTCATAGATCATGTTCGTGGTGGTATCCACCTGCTTCACCACGCCGTTGACCGTCAGCGAGAGGCGCAGCTTCGACGGATCGGGAATCTCGTCGGTCGTGACGATCCACGGCCCCATCGGGCAAGAGCCATCGAGGCTTTTGCCAGTGAACCATTGCAGGCCAGGCGCATGCTGAAGGTCGCGGGCGCTGATGTCGTTGATGACGGTATAGCCGAAGACATGCGCCAGAGCGTCCTCGCGCGCAATGCGCCGCCCGCCACCGGCCATCACAACGCCAAGCTCGACCTCCCAGTCGATCTTCTCCGAGACCTCGGCGTCATTCGGGATGTCATCATAGGGGCCGATGACGGTGGTGACGGCCTTGGTGAAGAAGTTGGGGCGCTGCTGGCCCGCCGTCGCCGCCTGGCCGGTAGCGCGCAGCGATTCGGCGGCGTGCTCAGCGTAGTTGCGCCCGACACAGAGAATATTCTTGGATGGCCGGGGAATTGGCGCCAGCAGCACGGCCCCGCTGAGCGGAACAATGGCCTCGGCGGGGGCGGCGCTCGCCAGCCGCGCGAGCCGCTCCAGCGCTTGCGGGCCAGCCGCGATCAGCGCGAGCATGTCGCTCAGGATATCCGGCGCCTCGCGCGCTTCCGGAGCGTTGAGCGCGGTGGCCGCTCGCAGCAGGTCCACCAACTCGCCATCGCGCGCGACGCCCAGCCGCACACTCCCATCATTCGCCCGAAAACTCGCGATTCGCACGTTATTCTCCTGCCTGCCTCGACGACTCGATCTGGCTCGCACGCCGACGGCCTACATACCGACCGCCCGCATAAAGTCTATCATGCGCTCCGATAGCTCGGCAGGCCGCTGCAACGGGATGTCGTGTACCGTGTCCACCAGCCAGGCGACTTCGACCCGTGGCGCATTCGTCATCCGCTGCGGAGCGAGGCTGGCGCCGCGCCGCTTGGCCGCCAGAAAGCCATCCTCGCCCAATGCGCTCTCCGCACGCAAGCCCTCGGCCAGCAGGTAGAGCGTTGGGGCGCGGACACGCGCAAAGAGGCTGTTGGCGTCTTCATCCCACATCGCCTGCAAAATGCGCATGTGGTTCTCGAAGCTGAGGCGCGGCGCCACCGTATCGTCCGCACGCAACTCCACGATGTTCAGCTCGATGCGCTCGATTTCTGGCCCGGCGCCGGGGATGCCCGTGCGCACCCAGCCGAGATATGTCTCGCGCGGCGTCCCGGTGAAGCGTGGCGGCGCCAGGTCATGGCTGATCTGTTCCCAGGTGGCGCCGGGGCGGTCGCGCAACATGCCGAAGCCGCCGTCCACCAGCAGCAACGCCGCCACCCGCTGCGGGCTGTGCGCTGCCAGTTCCAGCGCGGCATTTGCGCCCCATGAATGCCCCGCGACCACGAATCGCTCGCCCAGCCCCAGCGCGTCCACTGCCGCGAGGTCATCGGCGACAATGCTGGCGAAGTCGTAGCCGCCATCGGGCTTCTCGCTCAGCCCATGGCCGCGCTGGTCCAGCGCCACCACGCGCCGCGTCTCCGCCAGCCTCGGCGCCGCGAGGTCCCAGATCACCGCGCTCGACGCCAGCCCGTGCAACAGCAGCAGCGGGAAGGCATCCCCCCCGCCTGCGCCTGGCGTCCACTCGCGGGCGCGCAGACGCAGCGATCCAGCTTCGATAAATCGGTCAGTCGGCAAGATGTTCGCCATCTCTGCCACACTCCTTCCCCATCGCGCTCCATCGCGCGCCGTGCGGCAGGTCGCCGCTCTGTGTCGTATGCTATCTCATGTGCGGGCGCACTGGACAGGAGCGCGACCGGTTCGCTATAACCTGCCAGTTGGATGATCGGGACGCCAGGGAGTGGCGAGAGCGCAAAGGACGTAATGATGGCGAGTACGCTGCTGCTGACCGACGAAACCGCATACGAACGCGCCAAACGCCTCCAGCGTCTGCTCTCGCTCGCGCTGCCAGAACACGAATTGGTGGTCGCCGCAGCAGACAGCGCCGCCTGGCGCCGACGGCTCACGGATGTGGCGCTGGTGGTGGCCGACACCGACGCGCCACTCAGCGAGTCCCAGGCAGCCGCGCTCCTCGACTTCATCCGCGCTGGCGGCGGACTACTCGCCATCGGCGCGACCGTGGAAGCGTGGCGCGCCTCAGCGCTCGGCGCGGCGGTTGGCCTGCCCGCTGGAAGGCGCGGGCCCGCGACCGAGCTGCTCGTGCGGCCCGCTGGCGACCACGACATCACCCGCCGCCTGGATGAATCGTTTCCTGTCTATGCGCGCCCCTTTCTGCCCAATGAGGCGCAGGCCGACGTTACGCCGCTGCTGCTGACGAGCTGGCGCTACACTACTGTCCCGCTGGTCTGGCTGCGGCGCGAAGGCGCGGGCATGCTCATCGTGTCCACCCTCGACGCGGAGGACGCCATGCTGGAGGCCGCGCCGCTCTGGCAGGCGCTCTTTCGCTCAGCGCGCTACCTGACGGGCTGGCGCGAGCCTGCCGCCATCCGCATCGCCATGATCGGCTACGGCGCCATCGGCTACGAGCACGCCAGCGCCATCAGCGAGACACCCGGCCTCGATCTGGCGCTGGCCTGTGACCGCAACACCGCCCGCCTCGACGCCGCGCGCGAGCGCTTCCCCAGCCTGCGCGTCGTCGGCGAGGTGGAGGAGGTCTTCGCCGCCGACGATGTGGACGCCGTGATTATCGGCACGCCGCCCAACACACACGCCGCGCTGGCCCGGCAGGCGCTGCTGGCGAACAAGAGCGTGATCGTCGAAAAGCCCTTCTGCCTGACCGCCGCCGAAGCCGACGCGCTCATCGCGCTGGCCGAGGAGCGCGACCTCACGCTCACCTGCTACCAGAACCGCCGCTGGGACCCCGACTTTCTCGCCATCCAGCGTATCGTCGCGGAGGGGCGTATCGGCCAGGTCTTCCATGTCGAGCTGTTCATCGGCGGGTACGGGCACCCCTGCGACTACTGGCACTCGCATGAGCCGGTCTCTGGCGGGGTCTTCTATGACTGGGGCTCACACTATCTGGACTGGGCGCTGACCCTTCTGCCAGAGCCAGTCGCGGACGTGCGCGCCAGCGGCCACAAGCTCGTCTGGCGCGATGTGACCAACGCCGACCAGGCCAATCTGCATGTCCGGTTTCGCGGTGGCTGCGAGCTGACCTTCATTCACTCGGACGTAGCGGCGGCGCTCAAGCCGAAGTGGTATATCCTCGGCACGCGCGGCGCCATCGTTGGCGACTGGCGCCACACCGCCGTCACCTCGCGCAAGTGGAACGGCGACCTGGTCGAGGAGCGGCTCGCGCCCGCCGAGGCGCCACCCATCCTGACCGTCTACACCCGCTCGGCAGATGGGCTGATCCACGAGGAGCGCGTCACGTTGCCGCCCGCGCCGCCGCGCCCGTTCCACCGCAATTTCGCCGATCACCTGCTGGCGGGCGAGCCGCTGGCCATCGATCCACGCGCCTCGCGCCGCAACATTGCGGTGATGGAGGCCGCCGCCCATTCCGCCGCGCATGCCAGTATCGTCGTCCCGCTCGATGATGGCGCCGCCTGAACTCGACGCGCGCCACGCCAGCGAGAATATGAGAGAGAACCGATGGCGAACGAGATCACCTGGGGCATCCTGGGCGCGGGATACATCGCGCGCGTCGCCATGGCCCCCGCGCTGACCAGCCTGCCGAAGACACGCCTGCTAGCCATCGCCGGGCGCGACGCCCAGCGCGCCGCGTCACTGGCCAGCGCCTATAGCGTGCCGCGAGTCTACGAGGACTATCAGGCGCTGCTGGACGATTCCGACATCCAGTGCGTCTACATCGCCCTGGCCAACCACCAGCACCGCGAGTGGGCTGAGCGAGCGCTGGCGGCGGGCAAACACGTCCTCTGCGAGAAGCCGCTGGGCCGCGACGTGGCGGAGGCGCAGGCGATGCGCGAGGCCGCCGGGCGCGCCAACCGCGCGCTGATGGAGGCGCTGATGTACCGCTTCCACCCGCGCATCGAGCAGGCCCTGGCGCTGATCGCGCACGGAGCCATCGGCGACCCGCGCGAGGTGGAGGCGGCGTTCTGCTTCACCCTGGGCGATCTCTCGAACTACCGCCTGCGCCCGGAGGCGGGCGGCGGCGCGCTGCTCGATGTCGGCGGCTACTGCGTCTCGGCGGCGCGGATGTTCCTGCGCGGCGAGCCACGGGTTGCGCGAGCCTCGGCGCGCTACGCGGACACCGGCGCCGACTTCGCCGTCAGCGCGCTGCTGGACTTCGACGATGGGCAGGTCGCGCGCATCGCCTGCGCCTTCGACGTCGCCGAGTACCAGCGCGTCACGGTCATCGGCTCCAGCGCATCCTTAGAGATACCTTACGCTTTCACCGCCTGGCGCGACGACAGCGCGCCGCTCATCTTGCATCGCGGCAAACTCACCGAAACGACCCTCACGCCGCCTGCCAATCCTTACGCGCGGATGGCCGACGCCTTCGGGCGCGCCGCAGCCCGTGGCGAGCCAGTTCCCTATAGTCTGGATGACTCGCTGGCAGTGGCCCGCGCGCTCGACGCCATCGCCGAGGCCGCCCGCTCCGGCGCTCGTGTCAGCATCGCGCGTTAGACCACGCGGCTGTGGGCGCGCCTTGCCACATGCGCCACCGGCTGATAGGATGCCTGAGAGGCGTCACAGTCTCACATGCGATCAATTCGCGGCTTCCTGGGAGAAGAGCGTGAGCCAACAGTATGTCCCGCCAACCAGCGGACGCCTGATCGATGGACGCGAGTTGCGTGTCACGGAGGACGGAGTACAGGTCGAGGAGCGGAGCTACCCCCTCTCGCGCATCCAGGAGGCGTCACTGCTCTTCCAGCGCCCGGAGACCATCGCCCTGCGCCTCTCGGATATCGGACAGGTGGAGTTCTCGTTCGCGCGCCAGGGTGACGGCGTGGCCGCGCTGGAGGCGCTCTACCGCCTGCGCCCCGAATTGCGCCGCGCCGACGCCCCTGCGCCCGCCGCCCAGGCGCCCGCGGGCTACTTCGCGCCCGTCGCGCCGCCGCCGCTGCCCGGGCCACAGCCGCAGACCACCAGGCAGCCGCTCGGCGCGCCGGGCTACACGGGCTACGCGCCGCCACCGTTCGCGCCGCCCGCGCCGCCCGCAGCGTTTCCGCAACAAGCCATCGACGCCTATGGTCCTGACCCAAACCGCGCCTACGCTGGGCTGACCCCGCAACCGCGCACGGCAGGCAAGCTCATCGGCGCCGCCTTCCGCCTCTTTGGTCGGCGGCTCGGTCCGCTGCTGGCGCTGGCGGCGGTGGTCTCGGTGGCGCCAGCGGTCATTGTGGGGCTGCTCAACGCCTATCTCACGGTCCTCAGCGGCGTCAACCCGCTCGCGGGCGCGCCCAACCCCATCGATATCTTCATGCAGGCGCTGAACAATCCATCGGCGGCCACGGCAACCAGCGCCACCGCCGCGCCGACGACACTCGACGCCACCGTGTCGCTGCTCACCCTGGGAGCCATCGCCCTGCTGCTGATCGCGGGCGCCTGGGGCCAGGCCGCGCTGACGGTGGGCGCGCGTGAGGCTGCCCTGGGCCGACTCATCTCCATCCGCGCCTGCGCGCGTACGGGTCTGGCGCGGCTCTGGCCGACCTTCTGGGCGCTCGCGTTCCTCTACGGCGTGCTGGGACTCGTCGCGATTCCCGGACTCGGCTTCGCGCTGTCGTTCGCGCTCGCGCCCAACACTCCGGACGCGCACGTCCCGTCGTCGGACGCGGTGGCGTTCTACATCATCGGCGGCATCATAGGCGCTCTGACGCTGCTGCTGGTGGCCTATCTGTGGTCGCGGTTCGCGCTCTACCCCACCGCCGCCGCGCTTGGCCTGCCACAGCCGCTCCGCCTCAGCCTGACGCTGACCGCGTTTGGCTGGTGGCGCGTCTTCCGGGCGCTAATCGTCGTGACACTGATCGCCGCTGCGCTGACCATCCCGGCCACCGCCGCACAGGTCTACTCCGCTGCGCTGGCGGGCGTCATCCTCTCGCCGCTCGCACAATTCTTCGCAGGCCCGATCAACGCGCTGATCCGTGTCGGCGCGCTCTATGACCAGCGGCTGCGCAGCGAGGGCTATCGGCTCTTCATCAGCGAAGGCGTCACGCCGCCGGCCGCCTCAACGGCGCCCGCGACCGGTGAGCGCCGCACAGGGATCGGCGGTTAACGTGAATTCGATACTGTTGGCGAACTCAGGACTGATCTCGTGAGTCTCGATCTTCATAGAGACGGTTGCCTGCCAATAGCGACGAATTCTCACTACCTCTGCGAGTTCGCCAACAGTATCAATCTCGGGCTCGACCGACATGCGCCTGGCGGCGGCTGAGGCAACGCGAAGGCACTCTACGGGGCATGATAAAGAGTGGCCCCAGCATCCTCATCTACGCCCTGAAGTAATGCTGATGCCACTCTTTGTGTGGTTCACATCCTCGCCAGCAACTCCGCTTTCTTAGCCGTAAATTCCTCATCGGTGAGAACGCCCGCGTCGTGAAGCTTTGCCAGAGCGGCAATCTGATCGGGGATAGATGGCGCTCCAGTCGTTGCCGCAGGAGATGCTGCGGCTGGCACAATCGGTCGCGCCGATGTTGGATTCTGTGACTCGTGAAGTCGCTGTCGCATCTCACCTACTACTTCACGAAACGCCTGCTCTTCACCCTTGTTGAATGCGCAACTGTTCTCATTGTGCATCTGTGCTACGCGATCACTGACCGCCCGTGCTTGCGAGCCAGGAGTCACTAACTGGGCATAGCCGTCAAACATCCCCGTTTGAAGATCAACGCTAGTGAGTTGGTTATAAGATACGGCAAATACCTTGCGACCAAAGAACTGTCCTGTGGCGATTCCCGCCTTGACGATCATGGCTCGCTGGCTAGTGGCAATCAGGAACGAACCACCTTTGCCCTCGCCCCAGCCAATGACCTCCTCGCCCGGCAATAATGCTGCTTGCAACTCCTTACCCGCCGCGCCCTTGGGGAGTCCTGACTGCATACCTTTTGCCATCCTTCTTACCTCTCCCACTATCCAGTTCATGTTTAGGCGTTAGGTTGCACACTTGCCTCGCGCTGGCTGTACGCTATCGCATTAGCGACCAAACCGTCAAGACAGATTCATGTACTACTGCAAAGCGGCATTTTACTGAATCTGGGTCAAAATAGCCCGGCGCGCTGATTCTCCCTCACCAGCGCGCCGGGCTATTACTGGGTTTGTCTGCGGTCTGTGGCGATGAAAAATGGTCAAAGTCGTGTTCAAGCCAGATACCTCCAGTTGGGAGACCGATGGGTCGTGGTAAACCGCATCATATCCCTGCTGGGGGCATCGCGCTTATCCAGAATTCACGCGCGGCTAGCCCACGCCTCCCCGCGTGGCGCCCGCGCATCCTCAGCTCTGGCTGTTCTGGATCAGCAGGGGAATGAGGTTAGCGGCGTTGGGCGAGCCAAGGCCGGTCGTCGGGTCCCAGCCGGTCGTCGCCTGGTAGCCCTGCACCGTCACACCTTTGTCCGAGTACGAGTTGTCGCCCTGCGTGATGTCGCGGAAGGCGCTGGAATACTGCGACGACGCCGCGATCTTGTAGAGCGATGGGTTGATGTAGCCCAGTGGCTTGCCCGCGACCTGATTCGCAACGGCCATCACACCCGCCCAGAGCGGCGCCGCCGCGCTCGTGCCGCCCGCCAGTGTCCACTGGCCCGCGATGTAGATGGCAAGGCCCGTTTGTGGGTCAGCCGCCGCCGCGACATCCGGCACGCCACGCTTGCCCTGGAGGATCTGCTGATCACTCTGCGGTAGTGACCGCTGGAAGGATGGCGTCGAGAAGAACTTGCTTACGCCGCCGCCGCTCGCCCCACCATTGTTCCAGACGACTTCGTGAAAGGCGCCGCCAGAGGTGGTCAGGGTCGTGCCGCCAACCGCTGTCACCCACGGGCTGTCATCCGGGAAGCTGGTGGTGGCCGTCGGCGAGAGCGGGCCAAGCTGGCCATCCACAAAGCTCACATAATCGGTCGCGCCGCTGTCGCCGGAACTGCCAAAGATGGTGATGTGGTCCTGCTGCGCCGCCTGCTGATAGAACGCCTCCCACTGGGCGATCTCGGCCTGGCCAGCCGCATCGGTCAGCGACACCTCAGACGCGGCCCAGCTCTGCGAAAAGATATTGCCGAGGTGGTTCGCCACAGCGTACTGCTCCAGCTTGAGGAACTCTGGCAGGCCTGCGACGCCCTCAGTCTCGTCCACCGGGCTCGTCAGCACGACGATCTTTGCGTCGGGAGCCATCGCGTGGACCATCTCGACATCGAGGGTGGTCTCGCCCTGCCAGCCGGTCATCTCGGAGTTGTTGGAATCGAACGGGACCGTCCCCAGCGGACTGAGCACCTGAAGCTGGACCTCTGGTAGACCGAACTGGTGGTCGAAGACGGCGAGATCCTGCTGGAGCGTCGGGCTGCCGTAGGATTCGATGAGGACAACGGCCTGCCCAGCGCCGCGCTTGCCGCTAGTATAGAGCGCGGTCAGGCCATACGCGGCGCGCATCTGCTGTGGGGTGTAGATCGAGCAGGAGAAGCAGCCCACATCAGGCGCGGAGTCGGTTCCGGTGGTGGTGTTGGGCGTCGTCTGGGTAACAATCGACGGCGACGCGCAGGCCGCCAGAACCGCGAGACACACTCCCAGGGCTATCAGGACCTGACCTGGCACAGCGCGCCAGAGAGATATGAGCTTTGACCGCATGTCGTCTACACTCCCCCACGCCAGGAACAGGTGACTGGCGCCTCGACCGTAGCCTATCACACCTGAGCCAGCGGCGCAGCTTGCCGCCGTGTCGCAGAGGCTGATATGCTGGCAGCGCGACCGTTGACCCAATTCCCCTGGAGGACATCCGAGGCATGACCGCTTCCCAGCATGACGATCACCGTCCCCGCGTGATGGCCATCTTCGCGCATCCGGACGACGCCGAGTTCATCTGCTCCGGAACCATCGCGCGCTTCGTCGCCAGTGGGTTCCGCGCCCACTATGTCCTCGCCACCAGCGGCGACAAGGGCAGCGACGACCGCGACGCCACGCCAGAGAGCCTGGCCACCACACGCGAGGCCGAGCAGCGCGCCGCCGCGAAGATTCTCGGCGTCGAGGAGGTGACGTTCCTGCGCCATCACGACGGCGAAGTCGAGGTAAATATCCCTTTCCGCCGCGAACTGGCCCGCGTTATCCGCGAAGGGCGCCCCGATGTCCTGCTGACCTTCGATCCCTGGCAGCGCTACCAGATTCACCCCGATCACCGCGCCGTTGGCCAGACCGCGCTCGACGCCGTAGCCGCCGCCCGCGACCACATGTATTACCCGGAGCAGCTGACCGATGGGCTGACCGAGCATCGCGTCCACAACGTCTACTTCTTCGCTACCGACGAGCCTAACTACTACGTGGACATCACCGCGACAATGGAGCTGAAAATCGCGGCGCTCCTGGCGCACACCAGCCAGATTCGCGCCGAAGGCGTGGCGGAGCGGGTGCGCGCCCGCGCGGCGGCGGTCGGCCAGCAGATCGGCGTCGAGTACGCTGAGGCGTTCCACTACCTGCCGATGGTCCAGCCGCCCGCGCTGAACCGTCTGCCGCAGTGGTAGATCCACACCATGTCATCTGATGAGACGCGAGCCGATGCGATCACGTCGCTGACTACAGGCGACGCCGCGGCGGGCGACGCCCTGCGCGCGGTCGTCGCCGCCTTTGAGCGCGGCTTGCCTGGGTCGGTACGTGGATACTACGTGGTGGGCAGTTTCGCGGACGCCACCGCCATTACTACGAGTGATCTTGACGTTGACATCGTGCTGAAAGACGCCGCCGACGCGGAGACGCTCGCGACCGCGCGCCGCCTCGCCGATGGCTGCGTCCATGACAGCGCCCGCGAACTGGACATCACCATCACCGATGAGGCGGAACTCGCGCGCGGCTGCCACCCGAACTTCAAACTAAGTAGCGCTCTCATCGCTGGCGCGGACATCCGCGACCAGGTTCCACTCATTTCACTGACCGACTGGACGCGCGACCGCATGCATTCGTCCTGGTGGCGAGTCGCGCGTCTCTTCGCCCGGCCAGCCATCATCACGCTTCCGCTCAGCTATCCAGAGCCCGCCGAGCCGTTTCTTGGCTACACCCAACGTACCGTCCGGCTATCCAACGGCGATACCGTCGCCTCGACACGCGACCTGATTCGTCTCATTGGTTGGGCCGCGACCGCGTTGCTGGCGCTACAATGTGGTGTCTATGTCAGCGACAAGCGCGATGTGCGCCGACTCTATCGCGAGCGCATCGGCGGCGAGTCGGCGGCGCTGGTGGAGGACGTTTTCACCCTCTGCCGGACCCGCTGGGCCTATCTCATCCCAAACGACCCCGAGGAGCGCGCAGCGCTGCAGGCGATCTGTGAGCGCACGTTGGGGTTCGAGCGGTCGTTCGTGGCGGTCTATCGCGAGTACCTGCTTGCCGAACTTCATGGCGACGACATGGAGGGCGTGCGGTTCGCTGCGGAGGTGCTGCGCCGCGCGCCGCTGCGCGATGACGCGGTGATCGCGGCGCTTGAGGCGCTGACGCGGCGGGATAGTGGAGCAGCGGGCGCTGAGGCGCGCAAAGCGCTCGCGCTATTGAGCGAATCAGTGGGCGACTGAACCAGCGAGGAGAAAATCATGCGCGTACTGGTTATCGGCTCCGGGGCGCGGGAGCATACGCTGTGCTGGGCGCTCAGCCGCTCGCCACGCCTCAGCCAGCTCTATTGCGCGCCTGGCAACGGCGGCACGGCGGCCATCGCCGAGAATGTCGCGCTTGACCCGCTGGACTTCGCTGCCTGCGCGGACTGGGCCGAGCGCCACGCGATTGACCTCACCATTATCGGGCCAGAAGACCCGCTGAGCGGCGGCATCGTCGATGTCTTCGCGGCGCGTGGCCTGCCTGTCTTCGGCCCGACGAAGGCGGCGGCGCGCATCGAGGGCAGCAAGGTCTGGGCGAAGGCGCTGATGGAGCGCGCGGGCGTGCCAACCGCGCATGCCGAGCGCTTCAGCGACCACGGCGAGGCGACCCGCTGGGTACGCGGCCGCGCGGCTGCGAGCGGCGCGTTCCCCGTCGTGGTGAAGGCCGATGGACTGGCAGGCGGCAAAGGCGTCATTATCGCCCACGACGAGCGCGAGGCGCTGGCGGCGGTGGACGCGCTGATGCTGGAGCGGACGCTGGGCGCGGCTGGCGCCAGCATTCTGATCGAGGAGTTCATGGAAGGCGTCGAACTGTCGCTCTTCGCGCTGACCGATGGCGAGCGGGTCGCGCCGCTGGCCCCCGCCTGCGACTACAAGGCAGCCTACGACAACAATCAGGGGCCAAACACCGGTGGTATGGGAGCCTACTCGCCGCCGAAGTTCGCCACACCAGAGCTGCTGGAGCGGATCGAGCGCGAGATTCTCCGCCCGACCGTGGCCGCTCTGGCGAGGGAAGGCGCGCCATTCCGTGGCCTGCTCTACGCCGGGCTGATGATTACCGACCAGGGGCCAAAGGTGGTCGAATTCAACTGCCGCTTTGGCGATCCGGAGACGCAGGTGGTTCTGCCGCGCCTCACCAGCGACCTGCTCACGCTCTGCGCCGCCGTGGCCGCTGGCGACCTCACCAGCGCGCCGACGCCTGCCTGGACCTCCGAGGCAACCTGCGGCGTGGTGGTCGCGGCGGACGGCTATCCTGGCGCCTACGAGAAGGGCAGGCCCATCACCGGA
>DASVWQ010000302.1:0-3353 GCA_036393135.1 Ktedonobacterales bacterium | reverse complement strand
CGCTTGCGCGCAGCGCCCCATGAGCGGTATCCTGCTGAGCGGCGTGCTCACGCCGCATAATCGCGCTCTGGCGCCTCAAGGAGCAGCTCGATGCGACTCTCGTATAAGTGGCAGGCGGCTTTGGTTCTCGCGCTTGGCGCGTTCATGGCGATTCTGGACACGACGATTGTCTCCGTCGCGTTGCCGCAGATGCAGGCGTATTTCCACACCGACCGCGACACTATTACGTGGGTTGCTACCGGCTATCTGCTGTCCAGCGCCGCCGTCATTCCCATCACCGGCTACCTGAGCGACCGTATCGGCTCGAAGACCGTGTTGCTGACGGCGCTGGCGCTCTTCACCATCGGCTCTGGCATCTGCGTGGTGGCTCCCAATGAGCAGTTCCTGATCGCCTTCCGCGTGTTCCAGGGCATCGGCGGCGGCGCACTGCTGCCGCTGACCTTCGCGATTGTCTTCCGTGTGTTCCCGCCCGCCGAGCGTGGGGGCGCTTCAGCGGTGATTGGCGTCCCCGTGCTGCTCGCGCCGACATTCGGGCCAACGCTGGGCGGCTACCTCACCACGACCTATGACTGGCATGCGATCTTCACCATCAACCTGCCCATCGGCGTTGTCGCGTTCCTGCTCGCCGCAGTGGTCCTGCGTGGCCGCGCCCAGGCCTCCGAAGACGCCGCGAGCGGCGAGATTCCACTGGATACGGGACGGTTCGACGTACTGGGCCTCGTCCTCTCGATGGCTGGATTCACAGCGCTCGTCTATGGGATCGCGCGGGCGGGTAGCGCGAGCTGGACCGACAAATACGTGCTGATTGCGCTGATTGGCGGCGGCGTGTTGCTCGCGCTGTTCACGGTGGCCGAACTGCTGGCGAGCGACCCGGTGATGGATGTCCGGCTCTTCCGCAACTACACGTTCACCAGCACCAATGTGCTGGTCTGGGCGATCTCAGGGTTCCTCTTCGGGAGCGTGTATCTGCTGCCGATCTTCTTCCAGACGGCGCAGGGCCACAGCGCGCTGGAGTCCGGCGAGTATGTGATCATTCAGGGCCTGGGCGCCGCCCTCGCCACCGGCTTCGCGGGGCGGCTCTACAATGTCGTTGGCCCGAAGATCCTGGTGATCGTCGGCTTTGCGCTGGTGACGCTTGGGACGTGGCAGTTGACGCAGCTCACACCAACCATGTCGTGGCAGTCGCTGCAAGAGTGGCTGTTCGTCCGTGGTCTGGGCCTGGGATTCGCCAACATCCCGCTGCAGACGCTGGTGCTCTCGGTCGTGAGCAATCGCGCGATGGCGCGCGCCTCGTCGCTGGTCAACGTCACACGCCAGTCCTTCGGCGCGGTCGGGCTGGCCGTGCTGACGACCATCTTCACACAGCGCTTCACCAAGTACTCGAATGACTACGCGGGCCAGGTAGCGACGGCCACCAAAGCCTATGTGACGCAGCAGACGCAGGCCGCCACCGCGACCGCCGTGCAGGCGTACACCGCTGGCAGCCCGACCGACCCCACGACGCCGCTGGGCGCGCTCACCGCCCAGTGCGCGGGGCCATATGGCGCAAGCGCGCCGCAACACGCAGCGCAGATCCAGGCCTGTGTGCAGACCAACGTGCAGCAGTATGCCCAGACCTTCGCGCAGAACTACGGCGCCCAGCACGGCGCCCAGCTTGCCAGGAGCTTCGCCACTCAGTATTTCAATCAGCACATCCTGCCGACGACGGCGACCCATGCGCTGAACGACGCCTTCTTCATCTCATTGGTCGGCTGCGCAATCGGCATTGCGCTGGCGTTCTTCCTGGGCCGCGACCCGTCGCTGCGGGCTGCGCGAGAGGCGCGAAAACGCGGCGAGCAGGTGGAGGCGCGCCCGCTGATGATGGGCGAGTAGCGCTGGCTTCGATGACGCGCGCTATGCGCTCGTGACCAGTGGCCTCAGCCGCGCTCTTCCGCCAGCGCTTCACGCGCGCTGGGGAAGAGCATCAGGTCTTCGCGTGTCTGATGCGCCAGGATCAGGTCGCACAGCCGCAGACTCAGCGCATAGGGCGCGGCGCCGCGCGCCAGCCACGCATAGATGTCATCGCGCACGGCCCTGATCTCCACGTGTTCATCGCGAAACGGCGCGACGAGGCCATCGCCCATCGTTCCCGCGATGGCGGAAAACACTTCCACCTCCTCGGTGGCGATATGGGCGTCCAGCTCCGCCGTCAGCGTGTCCTGCGCCGCGCGCAGCAGCGCGACAAGGGCTGGCGCGTCCTGCGCCTGGGCGGCTGATTCAATCGGCTCCAGGCGTGCGCGCAGGTCGTCGTGCTCATGCGAGAGACGGGTGAGTGTGTCCACAGTATGCTCCTCGCTATTGGCTCATGTCATCTCAGGAAGGTAGCCGACCGGACGCCTATGCGGAGGCGGGCGCCGTTATGGCGCCTGGAACGTAGGTTGACCAGCGTCGCGGCTTGAACGCCTCGGCGCCAGCAGGCGACGCGATCTCGCGCCCGTCCGCGAGCAGCCGCTCGACGCGCCGCAAGCCCAGCAGCGCGGCGCCAAACGCGCCGTTGAGCTGGCCCAGGCCGTGCGGCGGCAGGCGGAGCGGAGCGCCCAGCTTGCCCTCCAGCGCGGCGACCATCGCCGTGTTGTGGGTCATGCCGCCCGCCAGCGCAAAGTCTGGCTCCAGGCCCACGCGCTTCATCAACTGGACCGCGCGGCCACCCAGCGCCACGATTGAGCCTTCCATGATGTCTTCTGGCGCGATGCCGCTGGCGAGATGATTGATCACCTCGGACTCCGCGAAGACAGCGCAGACGCTGCTGATCTCGACGGGCTGTGTGGAGCGCAGCGCGTATGGCCCGATGTCGCCTGTCTCCAGGCCCAGGTAGCGGGCAGTTTTTTCGAGGAACGCTCCGGTGCCAGCGGCGCACTTGTCGTTGAGGCGGAAGGCGCGGACACGCCCCAGGTCGTCGATACGGATCGCCTTGATGTCCTGGCCGCCAATATCGAGTATGGTTCGCACAGTGGGAAAGTGATGGCTGGTCGCGATGGCGTGGCAGGTCAGCTCGGTGATCTGGGTATGCCGGAACGGGACCATGTAGCGACCATAACCTGTCGTGGCGATGTAGGTGATCGCCGCTTTCTCGACCGCCGCGTTCGCCACCAGGTCATCGAAGACTCCACTGGCGGCCTCGGCGGGCTTGTAGCCGCTGCGCCGGATCGCGGTCGCCCGCACGGCGCGCGCCTGGTCCAGCAGCACCGCCTTGGTGTAGGTCGAGCCGATGTCGATGCCAGCCACGAGCATATCAGCGGTCATGGCGCCACCTCCTCCGCGCTTGTGCGTCGTGTTCCCGCGCGCGCATGGTCCAGCGCGTAGAGCGCCGCGCC
>DASVWQ010000301.1:0-2897 GCA_036393135.1 Ktedonobacterales bacterium | reverse complement strand
GCGCTGGCCGCGCGACCGCTCACGCTGCCCGCCCTCGCGTCGGGCGCCGCCTGCCCCGCCGCGCAGGGTCGCAGCGTGCAGGCGGGCTTCGGCGCGGCCATCGGCGCGGGGCCTGTCTATATCGTCGGCATGGGGACGGATGGCGTGCTGCACGCGGTTGGCCCGACACCTGGCGTGCGCGATACGCGGTCGTGGGGCTACCAGTTCGCCCTCTTCATCATCGCGCCGACCTACGATGGGCCGGTATTGGCGCGCGGCCAGCGTCTCGACGACGGCAGCCCACTGCTGTTCAACGGCGGCATCGACCAGATGAAGTCTGGCTTCACGATGACCACACCGACGCTGCTGCGCGGGTTGCGCCTGGAGGGCGGCGCCGCGTTCGGCTCGCCCTGGGCCAACTGGATGTCGTACCTGCGGATGCGCGAGCCAGGCTGCTATGGCATCCAGATCGACGGCGCGACGTTCAGCGAGACGATCATCTTCCGCGTCACGTTCGGTGATTGAGCGCCGCCCGCTTCACCGCTGGGCGCCAGAGATGCGAAGGAGTTGGCCATACAGTGAATAGCCATGCCCGGCGGCGCCACGCATACGCTGGCCGCAAGCATGGCGCAAACGCGCGGGAGGCGTCACCATGTCAGATACGACCTATCCTGTCTTCGAACCGCCAGAGCATCCGCTGGTCGATCCCGTCATCTGCGCCGAGTGCAACAGGCAGATTGACCGCACGCAGATCGCCGATGAGTGCGAGCTGTGTGGTTCGCCGCGCTGCCGCGCCTGCGCCGACGCCGCCCAGACCACGCCCTATATCTGCTCGTCGTGCGCCGCCGAAGACTGAGACAGCCCATGCGAGGCTACTCGCGGCGCAGGAGGAAATCGGCCTCGGCCAGGCGGCGGCCATCCTCGGCGTCGCAGGTCGCGGCGATGCGCAGCGCGCCCGTCGCCTCATCCACGCCCACCACCGTCGCGCGGACGGTCGCCGTCTCCTCGGCGCGGGCGGGCGCGAGGAAGCGTGTCGCGGCCCGCAGGAAGGTCGCGGCGCCCGGCTGGGCGCTGTGCCGCGCCGCGCAGGCGGTCAGCAGCGCCGCCAGCAGCGCGGGCGGGGCCATCCGCTGGTAACTCGGCTCGGCCTCCAGATGCGCCTCGGCGTCCAGATCGGCCTCACCCATCACCAGCGCGAAGAGCGCCAGATCGGCCTCCGAGAGCATGCGGACCAGCGTCATCGTCACGCCAGTCAGCGGCTCCGCGCCGCCAGCGGGCGTCTCGTCTGGCGTCTCGCCGGTCAGGTCCCAGTCATTCGCCACTTGCCACTCCCGACGCTCGCGCGCGTTTCCATCCACCAGCGCGGACCCCGTCTGCCAGGGGTATCCCGATGGTCATTCGTCACGCGCATTCAAGCTGAGAGTATAGCACGCGCGCCGCGCCCCTGGACGGCCTCTGGCGTATAATACGCGCAGTGACCGCGCCGCACGCACGATTCACCCGCTGGCCGTCTGCCCGGCTGTCCTGGGAGCGCGCCAGACTACATCGCACAGGAGAGCGTCATGGGATTCAACATGAAAGACCTGCAGAAGATGCAAGCCCAGTTGATGAAGATGCAGGACGACCTGCAGAACAGCGTGTTCGAGGGTGTCTCTGGCGGCGGCGCCGTCACCGTGACCATCAACGGCAAGTTCGAGGTCACCGCCGTCAAGATCAGCCCTGAGGCCATCGATCCCGATGATGCGCCGATGCTCGAAGACCTCGTCCTCTCCGCTTTCAAGGACGGCTTTGGGAAAGTAACAGCAGCGCAGGCACAGATGATGCAGGCGATGACCGGCGGCATGAAGCTGCCGCCAGGCATGGGCTTCTAGCCCGCCATCGCTCCCGCCATCGCTCTGGCGCCGCGCCGCCCGACCGGACCCGACCGGCGCGCCCGTTCGATTACCCTGGGGACGTACCTGACTCATGCAGACGACATCCGCGTCGATCACGGCGCTCATCGAAGAACTGGCCAAGCTGCCGGGCATTGGCCCCAAGAGCGCGCAACGGCTGACGTTCTACATCCTGCGCAGCCCCGCCGATCAGGCTCGCCGCCTGGCCGAGGCCATCACGCGGGTGAAGGAGAACGCCATCCAGTGCTCGGTCTGCTGCAATATCACCGAGTCGGACCCCTGCCCGATCTGCGCCAGCCCGGAGCGCGACCACGGCCTGATCTGCGTGGTTGAGCAGCCACTGGATGTGCTGGCGCTGGAAAAGACCGGCGTGCTGAAGGGCGTCTACCATGTGCTGCATGGCGCGCTCTCGCCGCTGGAGGGCATCGGCCCGCGCGACCTGAAGATTGACGAGCTGGCGGCGCGAGTGCGGGCGGGCGCCGAGGGCGAGCCAGTGCGCGAGGTGATCCTGGCGACCAACCCGAACCAGGAGGGCGACTATACGGCGACCTACATCGCGCAGGCCATCGCGCGGCCCGACCTCCTGCTGACCCGCCTGGCGCGTGGCCTGCCCATCGGCGGCGATCTGGAATACGCCGATGAGGGGACGCTGAGCCGCGCGCTGGAAGGGCGGCGCGAGCTGTAGCCCCGACGCGACCAGCTAGCCGCCAGTGCGAAGGAGACGATCCCGATGCCTGAGGATGATGATCCCGCCCAACGGTCGCGCGAGCAGCGGCTGCTGACCCTGGCGCTGGCCGACCAGATCGCGGAGGCCCGCTGGGGCGAGCCAGCGCTGCCCGGCGGCGGCTCGTTGCACGCGATGCTCTCGCACCTGCTGGGCTGGGACGAGTGGCTGATCGCGGCGCTGGAGGTCAGCGCCACCCGCCCGCTACCTGACCGGCTGATCGCGGCGTACCGCGATGTGGACGCCTTCAACGCGCGCAGTGTCGAGCGGCTGGCGCATATCAGCCGCGACGACCTGATGGC
>DASVWQ010000300.1:0-3482 GCA_036393135.1 Ktedonobacterales bacterium | reverse complement strand
CGCGACCATCGCCGTGGATGGTGGCCGTCTCGCCGGCATGTGACCGGGCGCGGCGCCACGGCGCGATGAGCGCGATGAGCGCGACATGAGCTATCCCACTATCCCAGAAGAATGGATGCGCGACATGAGTGACTGGAATCGACGGACGGACATGAGTGACTGGAACCGGCGGACGATTGAGGAGTTTCGGGCAAACAAGGGACAGGTTGGCGGCATGTGGGAGGGCAAACCACTGCTGCTGCTCACCACCACCGGCGCGAAGAGTGGTCAGCAGCACACAACCCCCGTGATGTACCTGCGCGAGGGCGACCACATCTACATCTTCGCCTCGAAAGGCGGCGCGCCCACGAACCCCGCCTGGTACCACAACCTGCTCGCCCATCCAGAGGTCAGGGTCGAACTTGGCGATCAGACCTATACGGCTGTCGCGACGCCTGTGTCTGGCGAGGAGCGCGACCACATCTACACGCGGTGGGCGGAGCGGTATCCACAATTCCGTGAATATCAGACGAAGACCAGCCGCGTCATTCCGGTGATCGAACTAGAGCGGCGCAGCGCGTAGGCCGGCGGAGCGGGGCGGGTACATCCGTCCCGCTCGCGCTATCGCCAATCCGTTCTGCGGCTGGCCTGCCCTAGTCGAGATATTCTTTCAGCAGGCGGCTGGCGGCGGGGTGGCGCAGCTTGCGGATGGCGCGCTCCTCGATCTGGCGGACGCGCTCGCGAGTGACTTTGAGCTGCTTGCCGACTTCTTCCAGCGTATGGTCGTGGTCGTCGAGCAGGCCGAAGCGCAACTCGATCACCTGACGCTCGCGCTCGGTGAGCGTGCTCAGCGCGCGGCGCACCTCCTCGCGCAGCATCTCGCGGTCGGTCGCGCCGTCTGGGCCTTCTGCGCCCTGGTCTTCGATCAGGTCGGAGAGCGAGTTCTCCTCTTCGTCTGAGAGCGGCGCGTCAAGCGAGAAGACCTTCTCGTTCCAGACCAGCAACTCGGTGACGCGCTCGCCCGTGATGCCCAGTCCCTCGCCAATCTGCGCGACAGTCGGCTCCTGCCCTAGCTCCTGATAGAGCTGGCGTGTCATGCGCTTGACCCGCATCACTTCTTCCATGATGTAGACGGGCAGGCGGACGGTGCGCGTGCCTTCGAGAATCGAGCGCGTGATGGCCTGCTTGATCCACCAGGTCGCGTAGGTCGAGAAGCGGAAACCCTTGCTGGGGTCGAACTTCACCACTGCGCGGATGAGGCCGATATTGCCCTCGCCGATCAGGTCTTCGAGCGAGAGGCCCTGCCCAACGTAACGTTTGGCAATGCTGACGACCAGGCGCAGATTCGCCTCGATCAGGTGGTTGCGCGCGGCGTGGTCGCCCCGCTCGACACGCTGGGCGAGGTCCAGCTCGCGCTGGGCTGAGAGCAGGGAGATGCGGGAGATTTCCCGCAGGTAGAGGCGCAGGCTGTCGCTCTGGGTCAGCGCGCTCACGTCGCCAGACTCACGGTCGCCCAGCGTGTCGTGGTCCCGGCGTCCGCCCCGTTCCGGTACGTAGGATGTCGTCGGTTCATCCATAGCCATGGTATCGCTCGTTTCTTCCCGGGACTGCCGCTGGCGCAGTATAGCACCCGCATTTTCCCCCGCGCAACCCTCTGCGGTCCCGGCGCCGGGTCAGAGTGGCGGCGCGCTGGACGGCTAAAACATGACGCGAAACAGATCCGCACGATCTCTACACCGGCGTAGACGGTTCGCGCGCCTGGCTGGCCACCAGGCGAAGGTCCTGGTGAAGATGGCGAGGCGCCGCGAACGATGCCGCATGATAGCCACCAACGGGCGTCACTGTCAAGGCGGCGACGGGCGAATAGCCACCCTCTCTCTCACCCGAATGGCGGCTCTGGCTCGCCCGAATGGCGGCTCCAGCGCGACGCCCGGCTCCTTGCCACGAGTCTCACTGGACAGCGCCTTGTATACTGAAAGCAACGCCTGTCCGCCGCCTGAGTCGTGGCAGCAGACGGGCAGACTGTCGCGCGCACGGACTGTTGAGGAGGAGCGCCGCATGGAGCCTGCCGGGTCCCAGCCATTCACCACACCACCATCGTCGCTCGCCGCGCCACCCCAGGTCGCCGCGCCGCCACAGGTCGTCGCGCCGCCACAGGTCGCCGCGCCGCCAGTCGAGTTCTGTCCAGTCTGCAAGCGTCCAGCGCCGCCAGACCAGTTCGGATTCGTGGAGTGCGCGTGTGGCTGGGGTGGGCCGGGCGATCCGGTGGAGGCGGCGCGCGGGTTTTCGCGCTGGGTGACGCTGCGCGACCGGCGCCTGGCCACAGGTATCGCGCGGCGCGAGCTGGCGCGCATCGCGAAGACGGGCAAGCCGACCAGCGCGCGCAACCTGCTCTATGTCGTCCTGCTCTCGCTGCTCAGCGTGGCGATCTATCTGATCGTCGGCGCGCTGTTCGTTGGCAGCGTGGTCCTGTTCGTCCAGACGGTGACGGCGGAGAACTGGGTGGGCGCGATACTGGTCGGCATGATTGTCCTCTACCTCTTCTGGGCGCTCTTTGGTCTGCCGCACAAGATCGAGGGTATCGTCGCGCCGATTGCGGACTATCCGCGTCTGGCCGCGACGATGGGCGAGATCGCCGCGCGGGTCGGTGTGAAGCCGCCGCGCTGGGTCGTGCTCGCGCCCGACGCCGACTTCTGGATCACACGCAAGATGCTCTGGGGCCGCGCGCTCACCCCACAGATCGTCGTCGCCGTCGGAGCCGCCGCCCTCACCCAGATGAATGACCCGGAGCTACGCGCAGTGTTGACGCACGAGTTGACCCACTACCGCCGCGAGCATACCTTCTTCACACGCTTCTTTGGCGGCGCGGAGCAGGCGCTCGACCACATCATCGATGGCGTCAAGGCGGGCATCTCGACCAACTACAGGAACGATCGGTACGCGCGACGGCGCTCGTCCAGCTCGCTGCCAGTGCTGGTCGGCGTCGTCATCATCTGGATGGTGACACTGCCGCTGCGGTTGCTCTGGTTCGTCTTGCACCTGCTGCGGATGCGCCTGAGCCGCTCGGACGAGTATGAGGCCGACCGCATGGCGATCCAGACCTACGGCGCGCGCAGCTTCACACAGGGGCTGATGGCGGTGATCTCGACGTATGAGACGCTGCGCGGGGCGGGCGAAAGCATCGTTAGCGACATGAAGCGTCGCAACAACCCGAACCTCTACGCCGAGCTGCGCCGCCACTACGCCGAGCTACCACCCGACGCCATCGAGCGGATGCGCTGGCGGGCAGTGAAAGGCTATCGCAGCCTGGAACAGACGCATCCCATCACGCCAGACCGCGTGCGCGCCGCCCTGCTGATCGCGACACCAGAGCCAGCGCTGCCGTTCCGCCTGCAGCCGGTAAGCAATATCATCACGCCAGCGGACGCGCCCGACGCCAGCGAGGTGGAGCTACGCCTGACGCAGATCATCTTCGCGCGCGGGAAACGGCGGCGCCGCTAGCG
>DASVWQ010000299.1:0-4836 GCA_036393135.1 Ktedonobacterales bacterium | reverse complement strand
GGGCGGGCGCGCATCTGGTGGCCCCACGGCCCCATCCGCGCGAGAATCTCATCCGGGATGCGCGTGGGCAGCAGGCGCGTGCGGTCGATGTAGGCCCAGCGCGCCGAGGCCCGCGCCACCAGCCGCCCGCTGGCCGCGTCGGTGATGAGGTAGTCGCGGATCGCCTGCACCCGCTTGAAATCGGCGACCCAGGTGGTGAGGCGCAGTTCGTCGTCGATACGCGGCAGCGCGCCCAGCAGCAGCGCCATCTCGCGCACGACCCACGCGCTGTTATGCTCGCGGTACCAGACGTTATCGAAGCCCAGCGCGGCGGAGGCGCGCGTCGCCAGATGCTCCAGGTAGCGCAGAATGACGCCGGGGCGCGCTACACCATCGCGTCCGACCTCATAGCTGCGCGTCATCAGCTCGTCATGGTAGGCCTCGGCGGGCCAGCGGAGGTCGCCGCGCGCGGGCCATGCTCCCTTGCCTGGCATGGGCTAGTGAGCGCCAGGGCCGCGCTGACCAAGGGTGCGACGGGCGCGACGCGAGAGGGCTGGCCCGACCGGGCGCGCGGGCATGCGCTGCTCCGCGATTGGCGCGGGCGCGGCGGCGCGGCGCGGGGCCACTGGCTCATCGCGGCGCTGCCAGCGCGTCAGGGCAATCAGGAAGGCGGCCAGCGTCAGCAGGTGGACGGCGGTGCACCATTCGCAGATGCGCTGCACCAGCACGATCTCGGCGTAGACGAGGTAGAGGACGAAGAGCAGCCCCGGCGCAGCCCACAGCAGCGTGTAGAGGCGCAGGCGCGGCGGCCCGTCCTCGCCCCGCGCGGCGGCCCACAGCCCCACGCCCGCCAGCGCGCCCAGCCCGACAAACCACAGCATCCCTGGAATGGTGATGGGAATCGTCGTGCCGGGGATCACCGACCACGCGCTGCTCGTCACCGACTGGCAGTTGACCACGCCGCCCGTCGTGCAGACCAGCGCGACTTTGCTGTTGTAGTGGACGATGGTGAGGTAGATCGAGATGCCCAGCCCCGCCAGCGCGATCAGCAACAGCGCTGTCAGCCCAATCTGCTCGCGCGCCAGGGCCAATGCCCGCCGGGGCCACGTCTCGCCCTCCATGTCAGCCGACACACGCTCCATAATCGCGCTCCCTCAATTCCTCATCATATCCATCGTAGTCTCTATACGCGCGGTGTCCGCGCTACTTCGCCGCTGGCAGACTGGCCTTGATCTGGACGATCTCGGCGGCCTTGCAGACGCTCGCCGGCTGGTCGCCCGTTAGCGCGCAGATGGCGGCGGTCTGCTCGTTAGCCCCGCCGACAATCGCCTTCGTCACCGCGCTGTCGGGATTGTTGAGCTGGGCGCCGATCTGCTGCCAGGTCAGCCCCTGCAACATGGTTGGAACAAAGATGGTATTCGTCGTGACGTACTGGTCGCCATAGCTAAAGAATGGAACGCCACCTGCCTTCGTTGTGTAGGGTGGGACATCAAAGGTCGAGAGGGCATGCTGGGCAGCCGCGTCAGGCGTAGCGAGCGCGGTTCCGTCGCGGGCGGCGGTCTCAGTCGCGTTGAAGACGAGATACTGGCTGGTATAGGTTGCGCCGTGGAACGAGAACGTCGGCGTGTTGGGATAGACATCGGACGGGGACGACTTCATCAGCGTGAGGCCCTTGAAGTTTCCGAAGCGGCTCAGCGCGACGATTGTGGACCAGCGCGACGCGGCGCAGTAGGGGCAGTAGTCCCCGCCGATATAGATCACCACGGGTTTGCCGTTCGCGGTGAGCGGTGTGGTTCCCTTTGGCGTCGCCTGCATGGCGCTGGTCAGGCCGCCATTGCCGACCTGCGCCGCGACGGAGGGCGAGACGTGTTCGAGCTGCGTCATCAGGGTCGCCGGAACCGGATCGCCGATGCCCACCGAGGCGATCTGATTCTGGCGCTGGGCGAGCCAGACCAGCACGCCGACCAGCACGATGGTTCCGGCGACGATCACGAGTGTCCAGAGGTTGCGCCGCCACCACGGCTGCTGTATGAAGCGGCCTGGGTTGCGGGCGGCCGCCGCACGCCCTGGGCCGACGCGATTGGCTCGCGCTGAGCTGGCTGCTGGCGTGGGTGGGGTCTTCGCCGCGCCGCTGGTGGCGGGAGGGTTCTTCGCCGCGCTGGCGCTGGCCTTCGCCGCCGATGGCTGCTGGTTTGCGGCGGGGCGCCGCGCCTGGCCGCCAGGGGACCGCTGCTGTGAACGTTTCGCTTTCGCCATATCGCCGCATACGCTCCTTGTCGTCTCGTCCCGCGCTCAGTCCGCCGCCGGAGCCGTCGGGGGGATCACGGTGGCGCCCGCGTCGGTCATTTCTCGCATAGTGGACTCCTGTCCGGCGGCGCTGTCAACCTCAAAGTCAAATTCGCCTGCCGCCTGCCGCTCGGCGCGGTCGCGCTCGCCCACCCAGAGGAAGAACGCCGCGCTCAAGGCGATCAGATAGGGGATATTGGTCGGCAGCCACATGATGAGGCCGCCAAGTTGCTGGTCGGCCAGCGGCGAGAGGCCCCAGACACGCGGCGCCGCGACATAGGGCGCGTAGAGCGGCGCGGCGGCGAAGGTCAGCAGAGCTCCCAGGGCGACCATCGGCTGGCAGCCAATGAACAGATAGAGAATCGCGAATCCGCGCGAGATGCGGGGGATGAGCGGCGTCGGGCTGAGAATCGGCAGCCAGTAGATGACGCCGAGGATCAGGAAGCTGAGATGTTCGACGATGTGGACGGCGGCGTTCTCCAGCGTCAGGTCATAGAGGCCGGGGGCGTGCCAGAGCCAGATGTCGGCCTGGAAGACGCCGAACGCGAAGATCGGGTTCGCCAGCCAGCGCGCCGCCCGCCGCAGCCCCGCGCCGCGCAACGGCAGCTCCGCCAGCCATGCCGGCGCGCCCAGCAGCAGCATGGGCGGCGCGACCACCGCGATCAGCATGTGCTGGATCATGTGGGCGCTGAAGAGGTAGCCGTCGCCCAGCGTGTCGAGCGGCGAGATCAGTGCGACAGCCAGTGTCAGCCAGCCCAGGATGAACCACGCGACCTGCGCGCGGGTGGCCGCCTCGCCCAGCCCCCAGCGCCGCCGCGCCGGGCCAATGGCGTAGAGATAGCCGCCGAGGATGACCGCCAGCCCCACCAGTAGCGTCGGGTCAAGGGTCCACGCGAGCCAGAGATTCGGGACCGCCTTGATGGTGTGCGCGGCCTGCGCAAGGGTGATGGGCGTCATGGCGTGGACATATCGCTTTCTGGCTCAGGGGTCAGTCCATATCTCCACTATTGTATGCGCCGTGTCACGCCGCTGGCCATAGGGTGATTGCCGTAGGGAGTGGCAAGGAGCAGGCATTGATTTTCTTTACAAGTTGGCATATAACGCTGATAGGTAATTGCACCTACTGGTTGACCGCCTTTAGAAGGAGATTGACATGAGGCTCTCAAGAGCTGTCCGAATGACGTTTGTATACATAAGTTGCATACTTCTCGCCGCTTGCGGAACTGCGGCGCCGGCAGCGAATACACCTCCGCAACCAACGGCTACCTCAACTCCCTCTATGCCACACCTCGGGCAATCCGCTGACCAGATTCTAGCCATGCTCAAAAGCAAGGGTCTTCCGATTGGAACCATATTTACGTACACGGCTGCCAATGACCCCAACAATCTCCTCGGTCGGCCCGGACAGTACATCAGTAAGGACAACTTCAAAGACACTCGAATATCCAGTTCTGATACAGGTGTGGATATTTCTGTCGGGGATGGTGGAGCAGTCGAGACTTTCGCCAATTCATCAGACGCGCAGAAGCGATTCGCCTACCTTCAGAGCCTTTCCACATCAGGAAACGCTTTGTTCGCAGAGTATGAATACCTGGATGGGGCAGCGATTTTACGGCTATCGAGTCAACTAACGCCAGATCAGGCGAAAGCATACGAAACAGCTTTCAAGTCGGCCTAATGAAGACTGTGACAATACCCCAGTCTGGCTTCTCTCGGCGAGAAACGGTTGTTCGCAGCAGATCAAGCCGCGAATACCTACCAATCATCATGTCGTAATGCTATCGGCGCTGCCCAACAAACGGCGCGGCGCTCGCCTCCTGGCTCGCACGGGCGGGCAAATCGCGGCTTGACAAAGGCCCGCGCGGCGGGCGATAATCCTGTGTGCGTCACAACGCCACCAGGTAGGCGTGGATGGCGATCTACTGGGGCAGTTACCGAAGCGGCCAAACGGGACTGACTGTAAATCAGTTGGCTTACGCCTACGGAGGTTCGAATCCTCCACTGCCCACCGGCGACCATTGGGTGGCCCGTCAGAGCCAGCGAGCGCTGTATAAGCGCGCTGGCGTCCGTTTCCCCGGCGAAGGCGCATACCACGCGCCGTGGCAGGGGAGCCGGGGCGGCTGCCAGATGGCCACTGCCGCCCGACAGTATCGCCGAACGTTTCACGCCCGAGTAGCTCAGGGGCAGAGCACAATCTTGGTAAGGTTGGGGTCATGGGTTCAATTCCCATCTCGGGCTCCAACAGTCCCGCCACTGCCCGCCTCTCTCTGTGATGGCGCTCGCGCGAGCGAGTGACCCGCGGTAGAGGTGCGGCGCGCACGGTGGGACGTTGTTGTGTCTGGCGCGCGGCGGCGGCCGCGCATCGCGTCAGGCTGGCGCGCTGGCCCGCATGCAAGGCGTTCCCCGCAAGGGGCGGAGACGCCATTTCGATGGTAGAGGAGCTGTGTAGCTCATGGCGAAGCAGAAGTTTGTGCGGACGAAGCCGCACGTGAACGTCGGGACAATCGGGCACATCGACCACGGCAAGACCACGCTGACGGCGGCGATCACCAAGGTGCTGGCGACCAAGGG
>DASVWQ010000298.1:0-4898 GCA_036393135.1 Ktedonobacterales bacterium | reverse complement strand
TTGATGATTCGCGTCATGCCTGGGCCTCCCGCGTGTGTGGGTCATCCCATGTCCGCTGCCGCGCCCGCGGTCAGTGGACCCGCCAGAAAGACGCTCGCCCCCGCGACGCCGTGGCCACGGGGGCGAGCCAAACGCGCTAATCGAGCCAGCTAAACGGATACTTCGGGTCGTCGAGCGCCTCCGCGTCGGCGGCCAGCTTGAGTGGGCGGAAGGTATCCACCATCACCGCTAACTCGTCCGTTCGCTCGGCGCCCAGCGACTTCTCGACCAGCCCTGGCTGCGGGCCGTGCGGGATGCCGCGCGGATGCAGCGTGATGGAGCTGGTGGCGACGCCGCGACGGCTGCCGAAGCTGCCGCTGACGTAGTAGATCATCTCGTCGGAGTCGATGTTGCTGTGGTTGTAGGGAATCGGCACCGCGTCGGGATGGTAGTCCAGCTTGCGCGGGCAGAACGAGCAGACCACGAAGTTTGGCCCCTCGAAGGTCTGGTGGACAGGCGGCGGCTGGTGGACGCGACCGGTGATCGGCTCGAAGTCGTAGATGCTGAAAGCGTAGGGATAGAGATAGCCATCCCAGCCGACGAGATCGAGCGGGTAGAAGTCGTAGGTGTACGACATGATCTCGCCGTTGACGCGGATGCGCACCTCGTACTCGCCGCGCTCATCGTGCTGGGGCAGTTCGCCCGGCCCGCGCAGGTCGCGCTCACAGAACGGCGAGTGCTCCAGGAGCTGGCCGAACTGGTTGCGATAGCGGCTCGGCGTCCGGATGTCGCCGCCATAGGCCTCGACGATCAGGAAGCGCTGCTCGCCCGGCTCGGCCAGCGTGCGCCAGGTCGTGCCGCGCGGGACCAGCAGATAGTCCCCTGGCGAGTAGGTTAGCGTGCCGAAGGTCGTCTCCAGCGCGCCCGTCCCCTCGTGGACGAAGAGCAGTTCATCGCCCTGCGCGTTGCGGTAAAAGTAGGGCATCGGCTCTGTGGGTCGCGCGACGGAGATCACGCAGTCGGCGTTATACATCAGCGGACGGCGCCCACTGACCACATCGCCACCCGTTGCGACCTCCGCCGTTTGCAGGTGGTGGTGGCGGTGCGTCTCCTGCGGCCACTCCTGCTGGCAGACCTCGCCGTGGCGGGCGATGGCTGTCACGCGCGTCGGCGGTTGGCGGTGGTAGAGCAGCGAGTAGACGCCGCTGAACCCCTCCTCGCCAAACAACTCTTCGCTATAGAGGCCGCCGTCGGGGCGGCGGAACTGCGTGTGGCGCTTGTGTGGCACCTCACCCAGCTTGAAATACGATGGCATGCGTCGCCTCCCGCGCGTCTACAGGTTGCCGCGCAGCGCCTGGTCGCGCTCGATGGCCTCGAACAGCGCCTTGAAGTTGCCCTCGCCGAAGCCACGCGCGCCCTTGCGCTGGATGACCTCGAAGAAGACCGTCGGGCGGTCCTGCACGTTCCTGGTGAAGATCTGGAGCAGGTAGCCGTCGTCGTCGCGATCTACCAGGATGCCGAGATCCCGCAATTCGCTGATGTCCTCATCGATCTTGCCGACGCGGTTGGTCAGCTCCTCGTAGTAGCTGGAGACGCCTGGCTGGAACTGCACGCCCTGCTCGCGCATCTGGCGCACGGTCTGCACGATGTCGCCAGTGATGAGGGCGACGTGCTGCACGCCGGGGCCGTCGTAGTAGTCCAGATACTCCTGAATCTGCGACTTGCGCTTGCCCTGGGCCGGCTCGTTGATGGGGAACTTGATCTTGCCGTGGCCGCCCTGCATCACCTTGGACATCAGCGCCGAATACTCTGTGCTGATGGCTTCATCGTCGAAGTGGATGATCTGGGTGAAGCCGAGGACATCCTCATAGAACTTGACCCAGGTGTCCATCTTGCCAAGCTCGACATTGCCAACGCAGTGGTCGATGGCGGCCAGCCCCACACCGCGCTTCTTGCCCGCGCCGCTCGTCTCCACGGCGCGATAGCCGGGCAGGAAGACGCCCGCATAGTCCATACGCTCGACAAAGGTGTGGATCGTCTCGCCATAGGTGTAGATCGCCGAGCGGCGCACCTGGCCAAACGTGTCCTCGCTGGTGGTCGGCTCCAGCGCGCTGCGGGCGCCCGCAGCCAGCGCCTGCTCATAGGCCCTCGCCGCGTCGGGAACCTCCAGCGCGATGTCCTTCACGCCGTCACCGTGGCGCTGGGCGTGCGCGCCGATGGGCGAATCAGGATGCAGGGCGCTGGTAAAGACCAGGCGAATCTTGCCTTGCTCCAGCACATAGCTGGCGCGGTCGCGGACGCCTGTCTCAAGCCCGGCGTAGGCGGTGAGGGTGAAGCCAAAGGTGGTCGCGTAGTAGTGCGCCGCCTGCTTGGCGTTGCCCACGTAGAACTCGATGTGGTCCCAGTTCCGGATGGGCATGTATTCGTCTTGGGCCATGCGTGGCAAACCTCCCTGGCGTGAGCGATCACGCGCAGTTGGGAGCCCGCGCCGCCCGCGCCCCTCATCGGGGGCGGCGCACACGCTGGCGGCGCTGGCTCCGCATCGACAGTGACGGTAGTGAGGTCTATACGGAAAGGTTGGCGAGGCGGCCGCGACATGGCCTGCCATCGCGCCTGTCGGCCCTAACGCATAACCGGAGTCTCGCGGCGTGTGGACTCATCGTCGTTCGCACATCGCGATGGAGGAGGCGCCCGTGAGCGCACGCCCGTAAACTCCGTTGTTTCGGGGCTGGTTGAGACGCCGTCGCGCGGGCGCATGGCGTCAGACGCCACCCGCGCGTCGTCCGCATTATAGCACCACGCGCTGCCAGGCTGAACGGGCATTCGCCCCACGCGCCGCTGCCCTGTTGCTCGAGGTCATGCTGGTTTGACGCGCGCCTTACCGCTTCGCTATACTTGCGCCACGAGGCCAATTCTGGCCGGTCTATTCTGGACATTGGAGAGGCGCCCAGCGTCGGGCCGCGCTCACGGATCACCGCACCACCGCTAGAGATGCCACAGCGAGCGGCTGTTGAGGTCAGCGGAGAGAATCGGGTGTACGCGGATGAATGAAGACGGCGCGCAGATACAGTCTGACGGCGCGCAGCCGCGCGCTATCGGCTCCATTGTCCGCAGCCGCTATCGGATTCTCGGCGTTGTCGGGCGCGGCGGCCTTGGAGTGGTCTACCGGGTCGCCGACACCCTCTATAGCTCCAACAATGTCTACGCGCTCAAAGAACTGTCTGACCAGTCGCCCGGCGCCCGCAAGCAGTTCGCGCTGGAGAGCCGCTGGCTGCAAGAGCTGGACCACACCAGCATCCCCAAGGTGCGTGAGAGCTTTGAGTGGGACGACAGAGTCTATCTGGTGATGGATTTTGTCGAGGGCGAAAACCTGGAGCAGCGCCTGCGCCGCGCCGGTCGCCCGTTACCGGAGGAGCAGGCGCTGCGCTGGATGCTGCCGATCTGCGACGCGCTGCAATACCTGCACACCCGCACGCCGCCGCTGCTGCATCGCGATGTGAAGCCGGCCAACATCATCGTCACACCAAGCGGGCATCCCGTGCTGGTGGACTTCGGCATCGCCAAGGCGCATCTGCCGGGCATGAATCAGACCGTCACATTCGTGCGGAAGGCGGGCACCGAGGGCTACGCGCCGCCGGAGCAATACGCCGCGACCGGGCTGACCGGGCCGTGGTCGGATGTCTACGCGCTGGGCGCCACACTTTACCAGCTCCTCACGCTGCATGTGCCGATGACGGCGGTGGAGCGGATCACGGGCCTCGCGCCGATGCCGCGCCCGCGCGCCATCAATCCCGCCATCACCCCCCTGACAGATGCGGCGATCATGCGGGCGCTGGAGTTGAAACCCGCCAACCGCTACCAGTCGGTGACGGAGTTCGCGGCGCAGATGATGGAGGCGCTCCAGCAAGGGCGGTTCGCGAACAGCAATCCGGGGGCGGCGTCATATGGCGGCGGCGTGGGCCAGCAGCCGAACTCGTGGCCGCCACTCGCCCCACAGACGCCTGCGCGCCTTCCGGATGCGCCCGCCAGTCCGTCGGGAGTGAACCGTGCGAGCGGTCTGCCGCCGCTGGGCGCGCCGCTGCCGAACAATCTCCCGGCGGCTCAGGGCGGCATGGCTCCCGGCCCTTTCGCGGCGGCTCAGGGCGGCATGGCGCCCGCCCACGCGGCCCCCGCCAGCGCGACCGCCACCACCTCGGCGCCGCGTCTCGCGCCCACCGCGCCCACGCTGAGCCGCCTGGCGAATCTGCCCGCAGGCGCCGGGAAGCGGGCGGGCGCGCTACTGGGCGAGGCCAAGACCAGGCGGCGCGGGCCACCGCTGGCCGCGCTCATCAGCATCCTCGTCGTGCTGATGGTCGTGGTCGGCGTGATCATGGCGGTCTCGTACCAGAATCTGTTGCCACCCGACCGCTCAACGCCACAGGCCACCGTCAACGGTTACTTCCACGCGCTGGAGCAGCAGAACGCCAACCTCGCCTGGCAATACGTCTCGGCCAGCCGCAACGATCCCAGCTCACAGAGCGCGTTCGCCGCGTCCCTCAGCGCCGACGACGCGCAGTATGGCAAGGTGTTGAGTTTTACCATCACGCAACAGGAGACCGACAGCGCGGGCCACTCTACCGCGACGGTAAATGTGTCACGCGCCAATGCTCCCAATGCGCCGATCACCTACATTGTCAGCGTCACCCAATACGACGGCTCGAACTGGTTGATCGACAGCGCATCCAGTCAGTGACAGTGTGCGCCGTCACGGCCGCAACCAGCCCAGCAGCGGATAGTGGTACGGCTTGCCCTGGAAGCTCTGCACGGCGGCGATGACGCTGAAGATCGCGTCCACCAGCCCGACGACCGACAGCGCCCCGTAGATGGCGAGGACGAACGGCAGCATCGTCAGGTCGAATTGTATCGGGTCGGTGGTGGAG
>DASVWQ010000297.1:0-12960 GCA_036393135.1 Ktedonobacterales bacterium | reverse complement strand
CTCATGCGCGCATGACACAACCAAAGCAGGTGTGGCGCAACGCGGCGGGCTTGCGGCTCAAGCCACGCAAGCCCTTGCATTCGCGTGGCCTGAGGGCACAGCGGCTTTATGGGCTATTCTTTGACGGCTGAGGGACGCATTTGGGACGCCTTGACCATCCCCGTTGGCGCCGCCCATAATTTTCAATGGCGTGGTGGCTTGCGCGTGGCCGCCGAACGCTCAGCCGAACGCGCGTGATCTGGGGCCAGCGCCCCCTCAATGGTGGATGACGACGAATGGCGTTTCAAGACCTGCGCGAGTTCATCGCGTTCCTGGAGCAGAAGGGGCAGCTTCAGCGTATCACCGCGCCCGTCTCGGCGGAGTTGGAAATCACCGAGATCACCGACCGCGTGAGCAAGGCGGGTGGCCCGGCGCTGCTCTTCGAGAACGTGCGCGGCTACGACATGCCCGTACTCATCAACACCTTTGGCAGCGAGGAGCGGATGTCCTGGGCGCTCGGTGTGAAGGGGCTGGACGAGCTGGGCGACCGCATCAAGCGCTGGCTGGACATCGTACAGAACCGCCCGCCGGATGGTCTGCTGGAGAAGGCCAAGCTCGCCCCAGAGTTGCTGGAGTTGACGCGCATCGGCCCGCATACCGTCAGCCACGCGCCCTGCCAGGAAGTCGTCGTGACCGAGAACCCCTCGCTTGCCAATATTCCCATCCTGAAGTGCTGGCCGCTGGATGGCGGACGCTTCCTGACGCTTACGATGGTGCATTCCAAAGACCCGGAGACGGGCAAGCGCAATATTGGCATGTATCGCGTGCAAGTCTACGACGAGCGCACGGTGGGCATGCACTGGCAGATTCACAAGGGTGGCGCGGCGCACTTCCGCGACGCCGAGGCGAAGAAGGCCAGGCGGATGGAGGTGGCCGTGGTCATCGGCGCCGACCCCGCCAGCGTCTATTCCGCCAGCGCGCCACTGCCGCCGGGGGTGGATGAGCTGCTCTTTGCGGGCTTCCTGCGCCATCGCGGGGTGGATGTCGTGCAGTGCAAGACGGTGGATGTGAAGGTGCCAGCCCAGGCCGAGATCGTGTTGGAGGGCTATGTGGACACCGACGAACTGCGTCCAGAGGGGCCATTCGGCGACCATACGGGCCACTATACGCCCATCGAGCCGTATCCCGTCATGCACATCACCGCCATCACCCACCGTCGCAACCCGATCTATGCCACAACCATCGTGGGCAAGCCGCCGATGGAGGACGCATATCTGGGCAAAGCCACCGAACGCTTCTTCCTCCAGCTCCTGCGGGTCGTGATGCCGGAGGTAGTGGACATGAATATGCCGGTCGAAGGTGGCTTCCACAACGTCGTCATCGTCTCGATCCGCAAGCGCTATCCTGGCCATGCGAAGAAGGTGATGGCGGGCATCTGGGGCATGATGCTGATGATGCTCTCGAAGTTCATTATCGTCGTGGATAGCGATGTCAACGTGCAGAACCTGCGCGAGGTGCTGTTCCGCGTGGGGAATAATGTGGATCCCAAGCGCGATACGCTGCTGGTGGACGGCCCGCTGGACGCGCTCGACCACTCCTCGCCCTACGAGAAATTTGGCTGGAAGATGGGCCTGGACGCCACGCGCAAGCTGCCCGAGGAGGGCCACCCCCGCGCCTGGCCGCCTGACATCGAGATGAGCGACGAGATCAAGGCGCAGGTGACACAGCGATGGGCCGAATTCGGCATCAACCTGTGAGCGCGACCAGGCGGAAGGCGCGCCTGCCAGAGTGGCTGCGAGGACGCGAGGGTGACGGCTGGTTCATGCTGGCCGTGCTGGTGATCGGCGTGCTCTCGGTGACGGGGCTGCAAGGGATTGCGGGGGCGATGGCGGCGCCGGGCGCCAGCGTGTCACACGCGACGCCGACTGCCCAGGCCACGCCACTGCCACAAGGCGTGATGGCCGCGCGTGAGAAGGTCTATCGCCTGCCGCAGGCCAACCCTGGCCTGATGACGCCCGCCGTGGACCAGCAGGGGCGCATCTGGGTTGGCGAGATGGCCAAGAACAAGCTGGCGATGCTCGATCCGCGCACAGGCGAGACGAAGGCGTGGACGCCGCCCGGTGGCCGCTACAACATTATGGCCGAGGTGGTGGACGCGCATGGCGATGTCTGGTTCACTGAGGAGGCGGCGAACTACATCGGACGCTTCAATCCGTCCACCCAGACCTTCCGCACGTATCCGCTGGCGCCCGTCAAGGGAAAGAGCGCCGGGCCGGAGGCGATAGCGCTGGACGCCCACGGCAATATCTGGTTCACCGAGGTAACGGGCGGAGCGCTGGGGCGTCTCGACCCGTCAACCAGCCAGATCACGACCTATCCGTTGCCGACGGCTCCGGGCGGCGGGCCAGCCTATCCCTACGCCCTCGCCATCACCCCGGACGGCGCGGTGTGGTACGGCGACCTGAGCGGCGGCGGTGTGGGCAAGGTGGACCCGGCGAATGGGCGGGTTTCCGCCTATAGTGTGGGCGATCCGAAGGCGCAGATCTATTCGATGGCGGTGGGGCCGGATGGCGGCGTCTGGTTCACTGAGCTGCTCACCGATAAGGTCGGGCGGATCGACCCGGCGAGCGGGCAGGTGAGCATGGTCACGGTCCCTGCCACGCTGGGCAATCCCGCGACGCTCTACGAAGTGGAGCGGCGTGGCGATGCGCTGTGGTTCACCAGCACAGGCGCCAACGCGCTGGTCCGCTACACACCGACATCGCGCGAGTTCGTGTTCTATCTACTCGCGACGCCGCAGAGCGTGCCATTCGGGCTGGCGGTGGCCAGCGATGGCGCGCTCTGGTATACCGGCGACGGCTCCCCCAACACGATTGGTGTTGTGCGTCCGTAGCCGCGCGTTGCGGCGCTAGCGCGAGCGATAGGGGTCGAGCGGCCCAGTGGATGGCGCGCCGACATCCTCACCGTAGTTATCGAAGCGGCGGCGCGGGGTGTAGCGCGCGGGCGAACTGTAGCCACCCGCGCCAGTGGTTGGCGGCGCGGGCGGGCCACCCGGTCGCGTGGGCGGCTCTGGCTCGCGGTACGGCCGCTCTGTGCCGTGCGGCGGATGCGGCGGACGTACGAAGCTCGATCCGCTATCCATCGGGCCAGGGCCGGGATGCTGCCCCATCGGGCCGCCACCCGGGCCAGTAGGCGCTCCGGTCGGCGGATCGAGCAGCTCCGAGCGCACGATCACCACTTCTGGTGGCGCGCTGATGCCCAGCTTGACGCGCTCACCCTCGACCGCGAGCACGTAGATCGTGATGACACCATTCAGGACGATGGCTTCGCCCGCTTTGCGACGAAGAACTAACATGACAAAACCTACCCCTCTTCCTCACAGGCCTCAACGGCTCAGGCCGTGTGCGCCTGGACGGCAATCCCTGCGGGACTCTCCTCCCTCGTCCTCCGTGAGAGTCCCGCCGCCGCGCTGCGCCGATGCTTGACCCGCGCGCCCTCTCAGCAGTAGAGGGTGTAGTTTTTCGCCTGGCAAAGACGAATCCCTGGCGCTTTGTCATTCGAGTTCGCAGTCGGACTCGTGTGTTCAATATCATAGGTTGGGTGCGAGTGGCCGCGCGCCAATGAGCATACGCGCCCGACTCGCGCAATCCGTATTGCGCGCTCGCGTGTGCGGCCATCTGGACGGATGGATACGGGCGCGGCGACCGGAAAAACAGCTCGCGATGCGTCGCAGGTCGCGCATCCAAACGTCTTTGGCGGTAGCGTGTCGCGTTTCGCACACGCGCTTTCGCGCTGGCGCCGCGACCTGTAGACGCCTCCTCGTGCCTCACCACATCGTGTGACAACGGTATGCGTTACGGCTTGACCCTCCGCCGCGCCCGAAGCGCAGATCAGTCGCAGCGGAGGGAACGGCGACTCGCGGCGCCGAAGTGATTGGGACAGGGGCTGATATACATGCTACGTGCAAGGCGCATGGATCGCAGCTTCCTGCTGGCGTCGTTCGCTCGCCTGGCCTTGCATGCCACACGAGCCGAATAGCCTCTGTGTATGTCGATACGTAGCTCTGGCATAGAGAGTAACGATCTGATACGTTTCTTGTCAACACAAGCGCGCGTCGCTGTTTCGCGCTCACCCGAATGGGCTATGCGTGATCGCCTCACCGCGCGCGTTCAGGAGCGTGGGCGCGCCCACTCGCGCGTTCTGGCGCGGTCGTGTCCTGGCCGCGCTTCGCTTCACGTTCGACCGGGTTGACGCCCGACCCGCTGGGCGCGTCAGCGGCGGAGGTCGCGGATGACGCCGCGCGCACGATCTTGACCTTCGTGACACGGCGGCCCTTGGCCCCCAGCACGGTAATCGTCAGGTCGTTGTGCGTCACGACATCGCCGACGGCGGGAATCTTGTCAAGCTGGGTATAGACGAAACCGCCGAGCGTATCATAGTCCTCCGAGGGCAGGTCGGAGTCGATCTCCTCGTTCAGCTCCTCCACATTGATCTTGGCGTCCACCAGGAACTCATGGTCGCTGAGGCGCTCGAAGATTGGCTCCTCGATGTCGTACTCGTCCTTGATGTCGCCGATGATCTCCTCCACAAGGTCCTCGATGGTCACGAGGCCCACAACCGCGCCGTACTCATCCACGACAATCGCTATATGCATACGCTGGCGACGCATCTCGCGTAGCAGATCGTCGAGGCGCTTCGACTCCGGCACGAAGAACGGACTACGTAGCGGGAGGTCGCGAATGACGCGCGGTGTTTCGCCATTGGCCAGCGCCTTCAGCAGATCCTTGGCATAGAGCACGCCGATGATGTCGTTGAGTGTGTCGTCATAGACGGGGATGCGCGAGTAACCGCCATTGACGATGGTCTGGGTAGCGTCGGCAATGGTGTCGTCGGCCTCTACGGTCGCCATGTCGATGCGCGGCACCATCACCTCGCGGGCCACTGTGTCGCTCAGGTCGATGACATTGTGAATCATGACGCGCTCTTCTTCTTCGAGCACGCCCTCCTCCTCACCGACCTCGGCCATCAGCCGCAGCGACTCCTCAGTCACCGAGGGGCCGCGCTCGTGGATGCGGACGCCAAAGAGGCGCAGTATCCCACGCGCGAGCAGGTTCATGGCGATGACGACGTATTTCAGGATCGCCGCGATGACCTCGACCGGCCCCAGCAGGAGGCGGGCCGCCTGCTCCGGATTCTGGTTGACGGCCATGCGAGGGGTGATCTCGCAGAGGACCAGCGTGACCAGCGCGAGCGCGAGGGCGCAGGCGAGGACCGCGTAGCTGAAGCTCAAATCGATGGCGAGCAGCGTCGTGAGAGTCGCGGCGCTGATGATCGCGACGATTTTCACGGTGACGATGGTGGGTGGGAGCGTGTCGGGCTGCTTGACGATGCGGAGAATGCGCTGCGCAAGAGGATCGCCCTCGTCGGCCAGGCCGCGCAGGCGGATATTGTTCATGGCGGTCAGCGCGGTCTCGGCGGCGGCGGATCCTGCCACGACGATCAGCGAGACCACAAGCGCGATGGCGAGCGCCCAGTCATAGCCGGTGAAGGGATGCGGTGCGGCTATCCAGAGACTGAGCGCGCCAATACTGCCACTGCCGCCGCTACTACTACCACTCTCCACTGCCGATCTCACTCCTCGCTGCCGCCAGGCTCCGGCGGGGCCGCGCTGGCCTCGTCGGCATGCGCCTGGGATTCGTCTGATTGTTTCATTACGCTGGATGGCGCCGCATGTGAGGCGCCAGAGCCGCGCGGATCGCTGGCCTCGTTTGTGGTTGGCTCAGTCGCCTGTCCCTGCGAGAGGACGCGGCGGGTGACCCGCGCGGGCGCTCCCACTACCAGCGCGCCTGCTGGCACATCGCGCGTCACGACGGCCCCGCCGCCGGTGGTTGCGTTGTCGCCGATGGTGAGCGGCGCCCGCAGCAGCGAATCGCATCCCAGGAAGACATGCTCGCCGATAGTGGTGCGGTGCTTGACGCGGCCATCCCAGTTCATCGTGATCGTACCCGCGCCGACGTTGGTATCGGCGCCGACGGTCGCGTCTCCCATGTAACTGAAGTGGTGCATCTGCACGCGCTCGCCGATGACGCTGTTCTTGACCTCGGCAAAGTTGCCGAGGTTCGCGCCGGGCAGCAGACGGGCGCCGGGGCGCAGGTGACTCATCGGGCCGATGCGCGAGCCTGGCTCCATCACCGCCTCCTCGACCCACGACGCCTGCGCCTGGCAGCCATCGCCGATCTGGCTGTCGCGGATAACGCTGGCGGGGCCGATCTCGCAGTCCGCGCCAATGGTGGTGGCGCCGAGCAGGTGGCAGCCGGGATGGACGATGGTGTCGGGGCCGATGCGTACCCCCGCCTGGATGTAGGTCGTCGCGGGGTCCTCGATGGTCACGCCGCTCAGCATCAGGTCGCGCAGGATACGCTCGCGCAGAATGCGCTCGGCCTCGGCCAGCGCCACGCGGTCGTTGACGCCCATCGTCTCATCCAGCGCTGCGGTGTGCGTGGCGACGGCCCGCCCCTCGCGCACGGCGATCTCGACCAGATCGGTGAGGTAATACTCGCCATTGGGATGGGGTTGGAGCGCGCTGAGCCGCGACCAGAGCCAGTCAGCGTCGAAGGCGTAGATGCCAGAGTTCACCTCACGCAGGGCCAGCTCCTCGGACGTAGCGTGCTTGACCTCGACAATGCCGCGCACGCGCCCGGAGGTGTCGCGCAGCACGCGCCCGTAGTCGTTCGGCTCGGAGGTTTCGCCCGTCAGGAAGGTGAGGGTGGCGTGAGCGCGCTCGTGTTCCGCGAGCAGGCGCCGCAGGGTCTCGCCGCGCACCAGCGGAGTATCGCCATAGGTGACGAGGATGGTCGCGGGCGCGGCGCCGTTCTCGCCAGTGATGGCGGCCTGGGCGACCCGCACGGCGTCTCCGGTGCCGAGTTGTTGGGGCTGGATGACGTACTCGAGGCGCGCATGTGGTGGGCGCCAGGTGACGGCGGCGCGCACGGCGTCAGCTTCGTGGCCAACCACGACGACGAGCCTGCGAAGATCTCCGCTCCCCCCATCGCTCGCGCCTGGGGCGTCCGCCGCGTCCTCGGCGGGGGCCATCGCGTCGACGGCGGCGCGGATGGCGTGTTCGAGCATCGCGCGGCCAGCGACGGGATGCGCCACCTTCGGCAGGCGTGACCGCATCCGTGTGCCCTTACCCGCCGCGAGGATGATGACCCCAACAGGTCTCATGGGTGGTGGATAGCTCCTCTACATGCCCACGCGCTCTTGCGCGTTCTGGTCCCGCTGGCGCAGGCGCGCCATGGTTCGGGACTGGCTCGGGCGCCAGGATTCGAACCTGGGATGGCGGATCCAAAGTCCGCTGCCTTACCGCTTGGCCACGCCCGAAGGTCACTCGCACGGGGCGTCATGCCGGAACCGACGCCACGACAGCTTGTACTATACCGTATGCCGAGGTCAGTCGCAAGTCGCGCCAGACCTCACGCCGCGCCGCTGCTTCGCGGTTTGGCTGTGGTGTGGCGGGGCGCCGCGCGTCTCTGGCATGGCGCCTGCGCTGTGCTTTCTCGCAAGCGGCGTCCACATGCGCAAGGTCGCGGCGCCGAGGGAAAAGGAGCCTGGTGATGATGATATTCCGTGATCGAACTGACGCTGGCCGGAGGCTGGCGGCGCTGCTTGGCGCGTACGCGCAGCGCCGCGATACGCTCGTGCTGGGGTTACCGCGCGGGGGTGTGCCTGTCGCCTATGAGGTCGCGCGTGCGCTGGGAGCGCCGCTGGACATCATCATCGTGCGCAAGCTCGGCGTCCCCGCTGAGCCGGAGCTGGCAATGGGGGCCATTGCCTCAGGTGGTGTCCGCGTCTTGAATAACGCTGTCATCGCGTCAATGGGTGTTTCGCCAGAGGCGGTGGAGGCCGTCACCGCGCGGGAGCGCCGTGAGCTGGAGCGGCGCGAGCGGGTGTATCGCGGCGGTCGCCCGGCGCCAGAGATCGCGGACCGCACGGTGATTCTGGTGGATGATGGGATCGCGACGGGCGCGACCATCCGCGCCGCTGTGATGGCGCTGCGCCAGCTTCACCCGGCGCGAATTGTCATCGCGACGCCAGTAGCCGCGCCTTCGACGTGCGCTGAGCTGCGCCCGCTGGTTGATGATCTCATCTGTGCGCAGTCGCCAGAAGACCTCTATGGTATTGGCTTCTGGTATGAGCGGTTCCCCCAGCTCAGCGATAACGAGTTGCGCGCATACCTCGCCGCCGCCTGGCAGGAGGATGGCGAGCTGGCGCCCGACGCGCGCCCTGTAGCTGAGGGATGATGTGGGTCGGCGCCCAGCCATGCGCTGTTCTGGCGGGAGCGCTGACGCTCGCTGACAGGCGACCGACTCGCGCGCCACATCACACTCGCGTCACAGCCGCTCCCGCATGCCCTTCTTTCTCTTGACATAGCTTTGGGGGCAGATTATGCTTGTGTCATCGAGAACGATCCGGCGTGGGCAACGCCGCTCACACAAATGGATCCTCCAAATCCGAATATCGTTCTTCGGAAAAAGAGGTCGTGAGTAGTTCCTCGACGTGCACATGCCAAGAGGAACATGCCAAGTCCAAAGTGAAAGAGTATCCGGACTACTCTTTCACGCGGCAATACCGCCCACCGATGCGTAGCATCGATGGGCGGTATCTTTTTCACAACATCGGCTGGTGTGGTCGAGCCGTCCCGCGGCCGGGACCGCTCACGCTGGCGGCGCTTCAACGCAAGGAGGGTGACGTATGGATACCAGAGGCGCGCACTCCACTCAGGAGAGTCGGAGCCAGGTTGTACGGATTCCCGCGGGCGCGGTCACACTCGAAGGACTGCTCGACATCCCGCGCGACGCCAGCGGGATCGTGCTCTTCGCGCATGGCAGCGGGAGCAGCCGCCACAGCCCGCGCAATCGCTATGTGGCGCAGACGCTCCAGCAGGGCGGCGCCGCGACGCTGCTGTTTGATCTGCTGACAGCGGAGGAAGAGCAAGTTGACCAGCGTACCGCGCAGCTGCGATTTGACATCCCGCTACTCGCACAGCGCCTGGTCGGCGTGACGGACTGGCTGGCCGCCTATCCAGAGACGCGCGGGCTGCGTATCGGCTATTTCGGGGCCAGCACAGGGGCTGGCGCCGCGCTGCTGGCGGCCGCCGAGCGACCAGACGCCATTGCGGCGATTGTCTCGCGTGGCGGGCGTCCAGACCTTGCGGGAAACGCGCTCAGCCAGGTACGTGCGCCCACGCTCCTGATCGTTGGTGAATTCGATGCGCCAGTCATTGCGATGAATCAGGACGCGCTGCGGCTGCTCACCGTGGAGAAGCGAATCGAGATCGTTCCAGGAGCTACCCATCTCTTCGAGGAGCCGGGCGCGCTGGAGCGGGTAGCGCGGCTGGCGCGCGAATGGTTTGCCCGCTTTCTCTCATCGGGGTCAGCGCAGCCCCACGCGCGCGGTGAGGTCGATGGGCCTGACGCCCAGCCATAACGTCGCGCGGGCAGGCGACAGTGCGGCGATGCGTACAGGCGCCTGCCTACGCCAGGCGTAAGCGTGGGTGTGGCGGCTAGCGCCTATATGCTATGCTGGCGTCGTTGGGTACTAGTGCTGCGTCTCCCTCTGCGAGTTCAGCGATGCCATCACGCCACCTGCTACGCCTGGTCGATGGGCGCCTTATCGCGGCGTCCGCTGCGCCGCTGCCCCACGCGCCCACCATCATCGGGTCCGCTGAGTGGCGCCACTGGTTGCGACGCCGGGGTTCAGTCTCGCACCCGATGCGCCCATTACCATGCGGCTCGAGCGGAGTAGCAATGGCTGGCAGTGGAGACATGGCTGGCCTGCCCTGCTCGTTGAGCGAGCTGACGTGGCAGAGAGTCGCGCAATTCTTCACCACTATTCACCTGCTTGAGTTGGCGGCGGTGTGCGGCCGCGTTACCGTTTTCTCTTGCGCGCATCTGTGCGACACTCCAGGGGGCGCAACTCAACGCGCAGACCATTCTGGAAGTGATGAACATTGGCAAGCCTCCCGCTCCCAGCGCAGCGCGGGGCGCGTGAAAAGCGTGCGACGATTCCAGGCAACCCGACGGGAGATCCCATGGCGGAACTGATGCCTCTTGGCGAAGCGGTGAGCGCCTTCATCCACGATGGCGATACGGTGGCGATGGAGGGGTTTACTCACCTCATTCCCTTTGCCGCTGGACACGAGGTAATTCGGCAGGGAAAGCGGGGCCTCACGCTCATCCGCATGACGCCAGATGTCATCTACGACCAGCTCATCGGCGCGGGCTGCGCGCGACGCCTGATCTTCTCGTGGGGTGGCAATCCGGGCGTCGGCTCGCTACACCGCCTGCGTGACGCCGTGGAGCACGGCTGGCCGCATCCGCTGGAGATCCTGGAGCATAGCCATGCGGGGCTGGCCGCCGCCTATGTCGCGGGCGCGGCGAACCTGCCATTCGGCGTGCTGCGCGGCTATGTCGGCTCGGACCTGCCGAAGTACAACGACGAGATACGCTTCATCCGCAGCCCATTTGGCGAGGAAGAGGTGGCGGCGGTCAAGGCGGTACGTCCAAATGTCACCGTCATCCATGCCCAGAAGGCCGACCGGCGCGGCAACGTGTTGCTGTGGGGCATCCTGGGAGTGCAGAAGGAGGCGGCGCTAGCGGCCCAGCGCTGCATCGTGACGGTCGAGGAGGTTGTGGATACGCTCGACGCGCCGCCCAACGCGGCCATCCTGCCACGCTGGGTGGTCTCCGCCGTGTGCGAGACACCCGGCGGCGCGCATCCCTCCTACGCCCAGGGCTACTACGAGCGCGATAACACGTTCTACCAGGCCTGGGACAAGGTTTCCCGCTCGCGCGAAGCGTTCACCGCGTGGACGCGGAACTACGTGCTCGATACCGCCGACTTCGCGGAGTTCACCCGGCGCCTGCGCGCGGACAATGGAAAGGGCGTCCGATGACCACCCAGGACTACACCGCCTCGGAGATGATGACCGTCACGGCGGCGCGCATGCTGACGAATGGCATGTCGTGCTTCGTGGGCATCGGCCTGCCATCGCTGGCCGCCAACCTGGCCCGCCAGACGCACGCCCCCGACCTCACGCTGATCTACGAATCGGGGCCAATCGGCGCCAGGCCCGCCGTGCCGCCGCTCTCCATCGGTGATGGCGCGCTGGCCGAAACAGCCGACACGGTGGTCTCGACGCCGGAGATCTTCGCCTATTGGCTGCAGGGCGGGCGTATCGATGTCGGTTTTCTGGGCGCGGCGCAGATCGACCGCTTCGGCAATATCAACACCACCGTCATCGGTGACTATCGCCAGCCCAAAGTGCGGCTGCCCGGAGCGGGCGGCGCGCCGGAAATCGCTGGCTCGGCGCGGCGCGTCTTTCTGATGCTGCGCCAGTCGCCGCGCTCGTTCGTCGCAAAGCTGGATTTCATCACCAGCGTTGGTTTTCTCGACGGTGGCGACGCGCGCGAGCGGCTGGGCCTGCCTGGCGCCGGGCCAGTCGCGGTGATTACGGACCTGTGCGTGCTGGAGCCGGAGCCGCCCAGCCATGAACTGGTCGTCACCCGGCTACACCCCGGCGTGACGCGCGAGGCGGCGGCGCAGGCGACGGGCTGGCCTATCCGCTTCGCCGACGGTGTGCGCGAGACCGAAGCCCCCACCGAGGCTGAGTTATGGGCGCTGCGTGACCTGCAAGCGCGTACACAGGCCGCGCATGGCGATGTGACGTCGAGCGAGTGACGCTGCCTGCGATCCGGCGTCTGGAGCGAGAGGAGGTCTGCATCGATGGCCGATGTTCCTGGAGTGCGACGACCGACGGAAGGTACCCAGCCTGAGTATTATCATCCCGCTTATCGCTCGTCGATCAAGCGGTCGCCTACCCGACCACTGATCCTGCTGCCGCACACGCTCTCGGAGGTGACGGGGCCAGTCTTTGGCTATGACAAGATTGCGCCGGGTGACAGCGACCTGACCAGCCACCACGCGGGCGAGCCGCTGGGCGAGCGTATCTACGTGAGCGGGCGCGTGCTGGACGAGAATAGTCGCCCCGTGCGCAACGCGCTGGTGGAGATCTGGCAGGCGAACGCGGCGGGCCGCTATCATCACAGCAATGATAATCACAACGCGCCGCTGGACCCGAATTTCACGGGCTATGGGCGGGTCATGACGGACGATCTGGGTCGCTACAGTTTCACCACCATCAAGCCGGGCGCGTATCCCTGGAAGAACCACTACAACGCCTGGCGCCCGCAACACATTCACTTCTCGCTCTTTGGCGCGGGCATCCTGACGCGCCTGGTCACGCAGATGTACTTCCCTGGCGACCCGCTGCTGGACGAAGACCCGATCTTCAACAGCGTCCCGGATGAGAAGGCGCGGCGACGGCTCATCTCTACCTTCGACTGGGAGACGACCGTGCCGTTGCAGGGGCTGGGCTACCACTTCGATATGGTCCTGCGCGGGCGCGAAGCGACGCCGATGGAGCGATGAGATGAGTCTACATACCACTGGCTCGCAGACGGTCGGCCCCTTCTACCGCATCGGAATGGAGGCGGGCTACCAGACCACGGTGGCCGGGCCGGATGTCCCCGGCGAGCGGGTCTCGATTCGCGGGCGTGTGTTCGATGGCGACGGTGTTCCTGTGCCAGACGCGGTGATCGAGACCTGGCAGGCCGACGCGGCGGGGCGCTACGCCCACCCGGAGGATGGCCAGCCGACGGTCCTGGCGGGAGGCTTCGTCGGCTGGGGACGCGCGCCGACCGATGATGAGGGGCGTTTCTGCCTGGAAACCATCAAGCCGGGGCGCGTGGCGGGGCCGGGGGACGCGCTCCAGGCGCCGCACCTGGTCGTGCTGGTCTTCATGCGCGGGCTGCTCCGGCATTTGGTGACGCGCATGTATTTCCCCGGCGAGGCGAGCAACGCGGAGGACCCTATCCTCGCGCTGGTTCCGGCGGAGCGCCGCGCCACACTGATCGCCTGCCC
>DASVWQ010000296.1:0-6963 GCA_036393135.1 Ktedonobacterales bacterium | reverse complement strand
ATAACCGCGCATAGTCTCGCGTGGCCTCAGATAGTGGACGCCCGCGCCTGACGCCGCTCAGTCCGCGGAGGATGGGCTGGCCGGGTTGGCGGCGGGCGTCTCTGCGGCCTGCGCCGCATCCTCCGCGTCATACATCGCCCGTTCGCGCTCACGCTGGGTGCGCTCGACCTGGCCAATCCAGCCAAAGAAGACGATGCTCATGACGATGATGTCGAGGAGGTTGCCTGGCACGAAGAGGATGCCGCCCGCGACCTGCTGATCGGTGACAGCGTCGAACAGGATGTGCGGCGCAGTGGCGTAGGTCGTGTAGAGGATACCTTTCGCGAAGAGCGTAAAGATGCCGAAGACATCCAGCGGCAGACTCTCCGCCGCCAGGTAGAGGATCTGCATCGGGCTGGAGAGACGGATGTGCGCGTCGGCGGGCGTGAGCAGCGGCCACCAGGTCAGGAGGCCCGCCACCAGGAATGTCAGGAGTTGGAGGTCGTGCAGCCCGGTGTCGTGGAGCGCCGCCTCATAGATTGGCCCAGCATGCCAGACGAGGATCAGCAGGTTGAAGAGCAACACAGCGACGACCGAGAAGAGCGGGTCGCGTCCGGCCTCGCGCAGTCGGCGGGTGGGCAGCAGCCGCCGCGCCAGTGAGTCGGGCAGGCCAAGCATCAGCATTGGCGCGACTGCGGTAATGATGAAGAAGAGTTGCACCGTGTGCGCCGAAAAGAGATAATAGCGCCCCAGCGTGTCGAGCGGCGTGACCACACTCAGCGCCAGGATAAGCCAGCCCGCGACGAACATGGCGATACGCTTGCGTCCAATCACGCCATCGGGCTGGTAGCGGGGCCGCAGCGGTCCAACAGCGGCCAGATAGGCGCCCAGCAGCGCAAGGAGAAAGAGGATGGCGATGGGGTCGAACGCCCAGGTTCCGGGCGCGGGTCGTGGTGTCATTGGACCGTCCAGCTTGTGAGTGTCGTTCACCTGGGGGAAAGCGCCCCTCAGCCATTATAGCGCTCGTCATGCGCGGGCGCATTGGCCCTGCATGCCCCAGATGATGGCGCGCCTGAGGCATGGCTGTGCTATGCTCCAGAGAGCATGGACGGCCCTACCGTCCACGCCGCGACAATCTGGCAGCGAGGTGAGGGAGCAGGCATGACACCAGATGATGGTCCGCATGAGACGAGCAGGGCGAGTTACAGCGCCGCCTACAGCGAGTTCAGCCCGCGACGGCAGGCCTTCAGTCGCGCGGTGGGCGGCGTGGTCGAACCTTCGCTGTCATTTCTGCTGCGACACTGGCTGGCCATCGTGAACGGCGCCCTCATTACCTTCATCGGGATCGCGTTCCTCGCGCCTGTCGGCATGGCGCTCGGTTTCACCGCGCCGAGCAGCACAATCTTCGACATCTATCGCTACTTCTGCGGGCAGACGCCGTCACACTCCTTTTACGTGGCAGGCTATCAGGTCTGCCTCTGCGCCCGCTGCCTCGCCATCTATTCCTCGCTGCTAGCAGGCGGGTTGATTCTGGCGATGTTCCGGCATCGACGCTCCATTCAGCCGATTGGCTGGAAGATATGGGCGCTGGGTATGCTGCCGATGGCGTTGGATGGCGGGACACAGCTTTTCGGCTGGCACGAAAGCAACGTGTACTTACGTCTGCTGACGGGTGTCATTTTCGGATTGACGACCGCCTGGTTCATCCTGCCGCAGATCGAGGAGTCATCGCGCTATGAGCCAGCGCCCGCCGCCGCGCGCTCGCCGACGCCAGGCGCCCGCTAGCTGGCTGAAGCGTGGATGCGCCAGAGGGTGATGGTCGAGGCTGCGGCGTCGGTCGTCACCAGTGTTGAGCCGTCGGGCGCCCACGTCAGGTGGAGATTCGTGTTGGTGGTGTCGCGGCAGCCAGGATCGTTGGCGGCGAAGTGGAGCGCGGATTGGCCGATCAGCGCGCCGGAGGCGGTATCGCGCACCTGGAGTTGGCCACTGCCACTGGCGAAGCAATTCACGCTCGCCAACATCGTCCCGGCGGGGTTCCAGGCCACCGACGCCCGGCCATATGCGCCGACCGCCTCCTGAACATGGGTCAGCGCGACATCCCGCGCGGGCGTTTCCACCAGAGTCGCTGGCTCGGCCACGCTTGGCCCTGGCGTGCCTGCGGGCGCGCTGAGCGCTCCATCCGCCCGCACTGGCGTGGGCAGCGCGACTCCCGCCGTGATTTCGCCGAGCCGCGCGTCATCGGCTGACCAGGATGCGAACGTGGTCACGAAGGCGCTGCGGCCGCCACCCACACCCGCTGATCCCGGCCCGATGACCAGCCCCGGTTGCCAGATAGTGAAGGGCGCCACGCCATCGGGCGAGCCAACCGGGTAGCGCGGTCCGGCGTTTGCGGGCAATTCGCTGATGGCCGACTTGAGGGGGACCGTTGGAAAGGGCAGGCCATTGCCACCCCAGGCGTAGATCAGGCCGGGCGCTGGGGCGACACCAGGCGTTTGGGGCTGCGGGCCGACCAACCGCCAGATGGGGTGCGCGGCAGGCGCGCCACCGAGCGCGGCGAAGTAGCCAGAATCGCCCCGGATGACGCGCGTGGCGCCGGTCTGCGGGTTGATGAGGAGCAAGCCAGAGTCGGGCATATCGTCGGGGGTCATGGGGGTGGGCGTATCGAATACTGAGTAGACGAGCGCAAACCAGGCGGAATCAGGGGACCAGCCCAGCCCAGTCAGCGCTGTGTAGCCGCTGGAGCCGCGCGCCAGGCTAAAGCCATCCGCCGGCTCGGAGACGCCGAGCAGTGGCTCCAGCGGCGAGACCTGGATAAGCGCGCCAGTGCTGGCGCTGAAGATGGCGAGACCATGACCACAGCGCGCCAGCCCAGGAGCGTCCTGGTGGCAGGGCGTGAAGGCGCCGATGACCGCGATACGCGAGCCGTCGGGGGAGAAGTAGGCGCGCTGGGGCTCCGCCAGCCCGGCGGTCGTGTCTGTGGGGATGGTGAGTGAGGAGGAGATGGCGGCGAGGGCGGGCGCGCCGAAGATGCCCAGCGTCAGGCGCTGCGTGGCCGCGAGCGCGCCGATGACCGCCGCGACGATCAGCGCGACTGAGATCACCGAGAGCCAGAGCGGGCCTTGCCTGGGCGGCCGGTCGGCGCGGTCCATGCTTGTCTCCTCATGGGAATCGCGGCGCTGTCGCGGGGTATCTGGCGCCTGAATGGAGCGCCTTGATACCCCGACACACTCCTGTCGGCGAATGGTAGTCCGCGACGCCGGATATGAGGGAATCTGAACGCTGGCGCGCGGCCCGGTCTATTGAATCATACGCACGCTCGACGCCAACGCTTACGCGGCGTCTGCATCTGGAGGAGATTGTACACGAGGCTGGCCGCTGCGTCACCTGTCTGTTTGACGTGACGCAGCGGCCAGCCTCGTTTCTGGCGCTCGCTCAGGCCGTGAGCGCCGAGAAGACGCCTGCGCCGTGGCGCTGTACCGCTGGCACGAGGCCGCCCTCCGCCTGGAGCGCCCGCACCATAGGCGTCATGCCCTGCGCCTGGAAGGACTGTCCGCTGGCCACGTCGCGCACGGCGCCGCTGCTTAGATCGACCTCCAGTTCCGCGCCCTCACCTACCAACGCATAGAACGCTGGATCGGTGATCGTGAGGAAGGGCAGCGCCTCATTCACGAGATTGCGCTTGTGGATGAAGGCGTAGCTCTTGGCGATGATGGCCTGAATGCCGACGCCCTGGAGCGCCCAGACCGCCATTTCGCGCGAACTGCCGCTGCCCCAGCCCTCCTCGGCGACGATGATGGTGGCGCCAGCCCGTGCCCGCTCGCGGAACTCCGGGCGCACGTAGTAGAACGCCTTGTCGCCCAGCGCCTCGGTCGAGGTCAGGTGGCAGAACTCGCCGGGAATGATCGCATCAGTGTCCACGGCGGCGCCGAAGCGCTGGACTCTGGCGCGTACAACGACGCCCTTGCCTGCCGCGTGGTCGCTGCGCGCCGCCGCTGACTCAACGCGCATCTCTGGCTCCGCTGTGGTGATCTCCGGCGCGACGCCCCCGCGCTTCCGCTGGAGGATGGTGGCGAGACGGTCGCGGTCCACCTTGGCCAGCAGAGCGCGGGGATCGGTCAGGCGCATGTCGAGCGCGCTGGCGGCGACGGTGGCGGCGCTTGCCAGCCAGGCAAGCGAGCCTTCGCCCATCCGGTTCTCGAAATTGCGGTTCTGAGAGCTGAGCCAGGTCTCGCCGTGGCCCGCCTTGCGACTGGCGATGCCCAGGCACATCGAGCAGCCGGGTGGATCGACGACGAAGCCCGCGCGCTCGTAGATCTCCCAGAGGCCGTGGCTGGCGAGATTGTCGCGGATGATGAGGTCGCCCGGCACGACAATGCGGCGGCCGCTGTCCATCGGGACCGGCTCGGCGCCCTCGGCCAGCGCGGCTTCCAGGACGAGCGCGCCCAGCGCCAGCTCCTCCTCGGTGGTCGTGCAGGCGCCGATGAACACGCCGTCCAGCGTCTGGCCCGTCAGTTCGGTGACATCAAAGACGTTATCTGGCGAGAAGGGCTTGGCCACCTGCGGCGCGAGGGTCGTCAGGGCGATAGGATAGCGCGCGATGTAGGGCGCGTCGTCGTCTGCGCGGAAGTACAGCGCGCTGTCATTGTAGCCCCGGCGGCGCTGCGCCAGCCACGCCGCGACGATCTCGTCGGCCTCGAAAATGCCGTTCAGGCCACCAAACTCGGCGGTCATGTTGCAGATGGTGAAGCGCATATCGGTGCTGAAGGCGTGCGCAGCCGCGCCCCGGAACTCGACAGTGCGCTCCATCGCCACGGTATTGCGCCCCAGCGTCCCTAGCGTGCGCAGGATGACATCTTTGCCCGTAATGCCGAACGGCAGCTCGCCCTCATAGTCGATGGCAATCGCCTCTGGCACCTCCAGCCACGTCTCGCCCAAGGTCATCGCGACTGTGATGTCCGCGCCACCCAGACCCATCGCAAAGGCGCCCAGGCCACCATGCGAGCTGGTATGCGAGTCGGCGCCGAGGACGACTTCGCCCGGCTGCACCAGATTCCGATAGAAGCGGGTATGCATGATCGTCACATTGGCGTCATAGAAGTGCTTGAGATGCGCCTCTTTGGCGAAGTCGCGCGAGATGTCAACCAGCTTGCGCGTGCGGGCGTCATTCGCCAGGGTGACGGGATCAACGGTGTGGTCGAGCGCCAGGTAGAAGCGGTCGGGGTTGTAGAGCTTCGGGCGACCGAGCATTGTATACGTGCGATCCATCCCGTTCCAGGCAAGCTCGCTGGCGATTGTCCAGTCAACGCGCATCCGCAGGATGTCGCCCGCCTGCGCCCAGGGACGTTCGAGGTTGACCGCGTGGTGAGCGAGAATCTTCTGGGTCAGGGTCATGGGATGAATGGTCTGGGCCATCTGCGAATGTACTCCTTCGTACCGCGCATCGCCGGGCGCTATCGTCGCGTAGGGCATACGCGGAGCTCGCTCTCGTCTCCTCAGTATATACCGGCGCCGCGGTCAGCGTGTCGGCCATCGCAGCGTGACGCGGAATGTGCGTATCTCGAAGGGGCGGAAGGCGCATGTCCAGCCATCCGCGCGCGGCGCCGGGGCATCGTGAGAGGCCGCGCGCGAGACCAGCCAGTCGGCGTGGGCCGGGCTGGCCTCAGCCGTGAGCGGGCGCTCCAGCAGGTCAGCCTCTACGACCCGCTCAATGGGCAGCGCGCAGTGGATGCTGGCGGATGCGCGGCTACCCGCCCATTCATAGAGACGCACGATCAGGTCATCGCCCTCCGCCGCGCGCTTCACAGCCTCCAGGACAACGGCGCCGTCCTTCAGCCAGAAGAGCGGCTGCGGCGCGTCGGACGCCTCGTCCGGACTGTCGTCGCGCAGGGGCGCTACGACGCGCAAGGGCCGGTTCAGCGCGTAGCCATGCGCGACCACATCGCCTTGTGGCCACGCTCCCAGGTGCGGCAGGAGGCTGTAGACGACATCGTGGGCGCCCTGGTCGGCTTCGGGATCGGGAAAGGTGGGTGAGCGCAGCAGCGAGAGGCGGACGACGCTGCCCTGGATGTCGTGGCCATAGCGACCGTCATTGAGTAGCGCGACGCCGTAGCCGCTCTCTGAGAGGTCCACCCAGCGATGTGCGACCGTCTCGAATCGCGCGGCATCCCAACTCGTGTTGCGATGAGTGGGGCGCGCGATGCTGCCATACTGAATCTCGGAGCGCGCCTGGGTGACGCGCACGTCGAGCGGGAAGGCCGCTTTCAGCAGGACGTGATGTTCATGCCAGTCGATATGGGTGGCGAAGTCGATGCGTGGCTGATCGCGGCAGAGCGAGATGTTCTGCTCGATCACGCTCTGCTGGAAGACGCGGCGGACATGGATGGTGGCGCGCAGCGGCCCGGACTCGGCGAGGGTGAGCTCGGCTGGCCCCAGTGGCAGCGGCTTGCGCTCGTAGGTCTCGTCGAGGTCCCAGGCGTCGAAGTCCCACGAACCGAAGCGTCGAGGCCGGTCATCGAAGGCGAGAAGCCGGGCGCCTCCCGCGTCCGCCATCAGCAGTTCGCGCCCGCCAGCGACGCGCTTGTCGATCAGCGACGTGATCTCGCCGTTCGTATCGAGTACCAGACGGTAGAGCGCATTCTCCAGCAGCGCTCCGCCTGTATTCGTGAGCGCAGCATGCGCGGCGCGGTTGTCGTGCTGAGGCGTCGCGCTACTCTGACGTGGCGCATGCGCTCGAAGCGCCAGCCAGCCCCGTCCAGCGATGGCTGGGCACTCCACCAGCAACTCGCGGCCGCCGCCGCGCGTGGCGCCCACTTGCGTGCGGAGCATGCGGTGGCCCGCCATCACCTCCGGCGGCTCATCGCCATCAAGCGGCAGGCGCGCCAGGGTCATTGCGCCGGGCGTCGCGCATGGGCTGGGGTTGTGCAGCAGCCAGGCGCCATCCGCACCGGCGCGCGCCACGAGATCATGCTCGGCCTCGGCGATGAA